>LOEW01000282.1 GCA_001516045.1 Desulfosporosinus sp. BRH_c37 | reverse complement strand
GTATTCGGTCTTGATAACCTAGAACATGAACTTGCTATAAAAAATCGCATGGCCTTCGTCTTTGACGAAAACCACTATTATGAAGAACTTTCTATCAGGGATATGGCCCGTATCGTTGCTCCCTTTTACAGACACTGGGAACCCCAGACCTTTGAAAAGTGCTTGAAAGACTTTGACCTTAACCCTAAACAAAAGATTAAACAACTCTCTAAAGGGATGAAGATGAAGTATTCTTTGGCAATCGCCCTCTCCCATGGGGCAGAGCTCTTAATCATGGATGAGCCTACAGCTGGCCTTGATCCGATGGCGCGCAGCGAGCTCTTAGACATCCTTGCTACCCTGATCCAGGATGAACGGAATTCCGTCTTTTTTTCTACCCACATTACCCCGGATTTAGATAAGATTGCCGACTATGTGACTTTCATTAATCAGGGTGAGATCGTCTTGAGCGCCCCTAAAGATGACATCTTAGAGAAATATGGGGTAATCAAAGGATCTTGCGATTTGCTCGACGAAGAAAGCAAAAGACTTTTTGTTGGTATCAAGACTAACAAATTCGGGTTTGAAGGATTGGTACGAGATAAAGAAAAGGCCCTACGCCGTTTTAGAGGTCTAGCTCTCCTAGAAAAGCCGTCCTTGGAAGACATCATGCTTTATACAGTAAGGGGGGAGCATCATGGTTAATCTGGTGTGGAAAGATCTCCTGCTATTGAAACGTTCTCTGTGGTTTACTGCGTTATATGTGCTCTTAGCGCTCTTTGTTTTTAGAACTATGCCAGGTGGAGCCCTCAGTGCTGCCACAGTAGGGGCAACCTACATGCTTATGATACAAGCCCTAACCCAGGATGACAAAAATAAGTCTGAAATAATGTTGAACAGCCTTCCCTTGCGTCGTCAGGACATTGTCCTAGCTAAGTATCTTTCCGTATTTATCTATGCTATTCTCGCAATCATAGGTTGCCTGCTCGCTCAAAGTATGGTGTCTATTATAGGAATTCCTATGCCCATAGGTTGGATCTCTTTAGAGAAAATTACAGGGGCTCTGGTTGCCATGGCTGTCTTAACATCTATTTATTTTCCCATTTACTTCAAGTTTGGTTATCTCCGATCCAGAATGGTCGGCATGATCCTATTTTTGGCCTGTTTCTTTTTTTTACCTATGGTAATTGGACTGACTGTGCAAGAGCTTGGAGGAGTGGGCAACCCTGCTATCCGAAATATTTTGGCTATGCTGCAAGAAGCGGGGAACTGGCTACAAACTCAAGCTGATTGGCAAATCGCCACTTATTTCTTAGCCTTAGCCTTGATTTTGATGGCCGCTTCGGCTCGTCTTTCTTTAGGTTTTTATAGAAGAAGGGAATTTTAGAGATATAATCAGGAAAATCGACGACAAATGAGGATGAATCGATGGAATTACTAACCGTAGATATTAAACACGCAGGTTATTCTGACAACACGGAGGTTATCAAAAATGTGACCTTATCTCTGAAACAGGGGGAACATGTAGGACTGATTGGTCCTAACGGAGCTGGGAAAAGCACTACAATTAAGGCGATCATGGGGTTGCTGCCGGTGATGGATGGTAAGGTGGAATTCGCCGGGACGAGGAAAAACTTTGCCTATATCCCAGAACAGCCCGTACTATATGAAGGGTTAACACTTTGGGAACATTTAGAACTAGCTGCCGCAGCCTATGAAATCGAGCGAAAAGTATTTGTACCAAGAGCTGAGGAACTTCTCAAACTCTTCCGTCTTACGGAAGTCAAGCACCATCTACCGGGCAGCTTTTCTAAGGGCATGCAGCAAAAGGTCATGCTGATTGTGGGTTTTTTGCTAGAGCCATCAGTTTTTGTGGTGGATGAGCCTTTTGTGGGGCTGGATCCTAGGGGTACGAAGGACTTCCTGGCTTATTTAAACCAAGCTAGAGCCAAAGGTGCAGGAGTATTGATGTGTACACATATCTTGGATACTGCGGAACGAATCTGTAGTTCTTTTGTATTAATGAACGCCGGGGGAGTTGTAGCTCGGGGAGATCTTAAAGAAATCAGGGAACAATGCCAGTTACCCAAGGGCTCTCTATTGGAATGTTTTGATAAACTCTTGGAGAATAGCTAATGATTACCGTAACTAGGCTATTTTTTCAGCGAATTATTTCAGACTGGAAATATCAGTATCAAGTATGGAGAACTGCCGTAGATTGGATTGTAGCTCTTTATATTGTCATCCCTTTTTCGGCTGGTTTCATATATTACTATCTTTCCTGGTGGAGGGCGGTCCCTGGGTGGTTGGACTATGTTCCTCTCAATGCTCTATCTGCGCTTATGCTTATATTCGCTTGGTCAGGTACAATACGTATTTTCGTGGAGGGTGCGGATCAGCTCTTCCTCTTACAGCGCAAAGTGTGGATCAGCCGGATTATTAAGTATAGTTTAGTGTATGCTGTTGTCTATAACCTTGTGGTAACCTTATTGTTGCTGACTATTCTGGCGCCACTTTTATTATTGCATTACGGTTTTTCTTTGCTAGGTGTCGTATGGTTGACCGTTTTAGTCTTTCTCCTTAAGAACTGTATGGGTCTTGGTAAACAACTTGTCGAACTTCGTTTCAAGGGTTGGGGCAAGCGCATCGTGAAACTGATCATTTTTTTAGTAATAGGTGTGTATGTAAGGCAAAGTGTAGCTCTTTTGTTGAGCCGCAACGGTCTGTTTTATCTGTCAATCTTAGTGCTCTTGAGCATCTTAAGTAAGCTCATATATCAACGGGCTAAATTAAAGGGGATTTTCTTTGAAGATGTTGCCAGGGAGCAAATTGCTAGGCTCAGACTAGCTAAGTACATGCTACAGAATAACGGAACCTACGTAAAAAGGCCAAGATTCTCCAGAAAACGCCCCTTATTATTCAGAAACTCTAATTTGCTCTTTAAAAAACGTAACCCTGTGAATGGTTTGGTGGAAATGTGTCTTAAATATGAGTTGCGTAATGAGAAAGATGTTGAGTTTTATCTTAAAATGGTTGGGGTAAGTATTTTAGCAATATTACTCTTTCCTTCGGACTACGGATGGCTTCTCTGGTTTGTTTTTTTATTCATGATATCCAATGTCGTTTGGTTGTTTTGGCAAGAGGTTATTAAAAGCCCCTTTGTCAGTTTATTGCCCTGGCTCCCAGAATCGAAGATTGCGGCGATGAGTAAAGCCATATTTCTTATGGCTTTGCCGGGACAGTTTATGCTCGGTGTTGTGGTGGCAGCTAAGACACACTCTTGGTTGGGGGGGCTAGTGATGGTGCCTATCACTGTTCTTACAGGTTATTATATTGCCAGAAAAATTTCATTAAAGTCTTAAAAGTGCCCTTACCTTGTCCTCTGTTTCACCTCTTGCGGTTAAGAGAATAACAGGTGTTTCAATGTCTTTTCGGCGCAATTCTTTGAGTATGCTTATCCCGTCCATTTTGGGAAGCATGATATCGAGAATGATGATATCATAAATGCCAGAAAGTCCACAGTCCAGTCCATCCTCACCATTATTTGCCAGGTCAACGCTATAGTGGTTCTTTTTAAGGACTTGCGCGATAGCTTCCGCCATATATTTCTCATCTTCCACCATTAGAACTCTCATTTCCATGCCCCCTTGTCCGCAAAATCAAATGAATTAAAAGTAACTGGTTTGTCAGCATCAACGGCATATAAGGCATATGTGATTGTAGTAGATGCGGCTGGGAATAAATCAGGTGTGTCAACGATTAATGTAACGACAAGTGGCCTTAACAGTACAGTACCAACAGCACAAGTAACGGGCTTAGCATTTACCGATACTGATACAACTACCGGTAAAATGGGCGGAACAGTAACATGGACGGCCCCAGCAGATGTATCCAACGTGACAGATTACGTAGTTTATGCATCAGCCGATGGAACGACAGAAGGCGCACAACTGGGATCAGTAGCGGTTGGAACGAATCAATTAGTAATCCCGGCAGATACGGACTTGGCAGCAAACATCATAGTTGTGACAAAGAATGCAGTTGGCGAAGCGGTAGCAGCTAACTATGCAAGTGTTGCTGTCACAGATGTAGTGCCAGTAGTAACAAGTGTAACGATATCGCCTGCAACTGCAAGTGTAAACCCAGGCGGAACTAAGCAATTAGCTCCTACAGTGGCGGTAACCGGTGCAGCAGCTCAGACAGTGACATGGACATCGAGTGACGGAAGTAATAAGGTTACCGTAGATGGGAATGGCTTAGTAACAGTTGCAGCAGATGCTCCATTAGGGGAATATACAATTACCGCGACGTCAACCTTTGATAACACCAAAATAGGAACAGCTAAGATCATAGTTACGGACATGGTAACCAATGGCTTGGTCTTGTGGCTGGATGGCAGTGATTTTCCATCCCCTGCCGGAACAATGAGGGATAGAAGTGGTAACGACTATAATGCTACTCCCCATAATTTCGCTTATAATTCATCAAGTGGTAGTGACGGAAGTGGCGGAATTATATTTGGCGGAACCAATGATTACATTCAAACGGATAACCCTATACCTTCCATGTCTAATTATACTATGTCTGTGTGGGCTAAATGGGCTGGCAGCGGTACACAATTTATAACGGCTGGAGCACTTGAGCAATTAGAGATTCAAACAAGTAGCTCAGGAGGTTTACGAGGTTTAAGATTCATACCTATTAACTCAGTTTACTTAGATGTAACCAATGCAATACCGGATAATAACTGGCATCAATATACTTTAGTCTATTCTGGTACTGAGGCAAAGGCGTACAGAGATGGTGTCAGTATTGGTCAAAAGGCTGCTTCATCAGCTTCGACAACCAGTGCGGCGGTCACTCTAGGTCAAAGAACTAGCGGTTTGTATCCTTTTGACGGCGGTATAAGCAGTACCAGTATCTACAATCGTGCCTTAAGTGAGGCAGAAATTCTCAAAGATTATCTTGCCTCAGGAAGACCGGCACCAGCTTTGGCAAACGAAGTATCATTTGCTGATGATAGTGCAAATACCGACAGTACTGTCATTACCTTAGGTGCACCTAGCGTTACAGGGAACACCTTTGTCTACAAAATCTCCGCTGATGGCAACCCAGTATCGGTGCCGAAGATAGGTGATGATTTGAGTTCTTGGACATCTGTTACAAGCGGTGATAGTATCTTAACGGAAAATGGCATACACATTGGTGTGGCTGAAGTAAATGGCGACATCAAAGCGATGCGGTTTAGTGATGCAACGTCGGTTGTAATATCGCCTTCACCAATAACCAATGTAAGTATAGCAGTAGGCAGTTATAAAATTGGTGATACCATTAATATCACTGTAACAGCAGGTGCTATTGGTTACACTGCAGGACAGGTTACCGTTAACGGGGTAAATGTAGCAGGAACATTTGCTGATAACACTGATAATACCTATACACTTACCTATACGGTTGCGGGAGGAAATACTGACAGAACCGCAGTGGGCGAAATCCCAATAAGTATAGCCTTAAAAAAGAATGAAACAGCGTATGAAGCCTATACTGAAGCACCGACATCTAATGGTTCAGTAACCATAGACGCAACCCCACCTGCAGCGCCAATAGCTGATTCAACAAGTGGATTTACATTGGTAACGGGCGCTGTAAACAATGAAACAACTGGCGATACCGTAGATGTGGTAGTTGGTTCAAGTTCAGCAGGATTGGCTGAAGATATCACCCTAGAATACAAAGTTTCGAATAATGCCCCGGGGGTAGATGCAGTGGCTGATGGAATTCAGGCGGTGTCTGCTGGAGTTGCTGGAAGTGCCGTTATCTTTGATGAAATACCCCTTGCCACAATAACAACTGACCGCATCTGGGTCCGTGCAGTCGATGCAGCTGGAAACAAGTCTGCATGGGTAACTCTTGGTGGCCATCTCACAGCTTGTATTGCACCGACAAACTTTGGAGCTGCAAACTGTGTTAGTTCGTATAATATATACTTGACTTGGAATGACCAATCAAGCAATGGACTTTTGGACCATTATAGCCTCATGCGAGATGGTATCGTTATAAATGATAATCTGCCTCATGAAGCACATTTTACTTATGATTCTGAATTTAAAGTAGTAAAAACTTACGTCTACACATTGACTGCTTTTGATGCTTCAGGTAATAGTGTATCATCTGTCTTTTCCATCGTTTTTCATTATAGTTAACATTAGAACACAGCGATGATAACCCCCAGAGGCTTGGGAGTAATCCTAAGCCTCAGGGGCTTTTTTGGGGGAGATGCTTATTAATGCTCGGGTCGGAAAAGGCCTTCGAAGTTCGTCTTTAAATAAGGAAGTATTGCTAGCAGGGGACGGTGTGGCTGATGATTATAAAAGCATTAATCAAGAATTGTGCAAGAATACCTGCCTTTAGGCATGGTGAGTTTCAGGGTAATCATTCTGCTTAAAATGTTATCATAACGGGATAATTGAATCAAAACTATCCTTTCGAACGGGGCGATAAATAAAATTCTGCTTTATGATTTTATAGAGCAGAATTTTTTTGCGAAAAAACAAGGAGGTGCTTGAATGGGAACGATACGTTCGGTCATTCCTTTGGAAGGGTATCGGCTGTTGATAGAGCTAAATACCGGTAGCAGCATCACGGTGGATTTATTGCCAAAATTGAAGACCGCCCGCTTTGCGGAATTAGCGGATCAGAAAGTCTTTCAGGATGTAAAAACCGACCGTGAAACGGTCATATGGGGGGACGGTGTTTTGAAAATACCGGTGTTCGAAATGATTGACGTTGCCGTTGGGGGTATGTAGGAGAAACATATTTCTATTCTTATCCGACACTAAAAGGGTATCTATGTAAAAAAACCCTGTAACGTATTTCCAATGAAGTATAGTACATAAGGAGTGAATGTGAATGATTTGGATCAGGAAAATGAAAAAAAGAGTTTGTACGAGGAACCGGATTGCTGCCTTGCTCATGATTATGGTGCTGATTCTGGCACCGTTATTATTCCGGCCGGCCCCGGTTCAAGCCACAGGGGGGCAGACTGTCGTTGCCTGCGGGGGGAATTTTACAGCTTTGCTTAAAAGCGACGGAACAGTTTGGACCTGGGGGGGTAATTATCGAGGTCAACTGGGAGACGGCACACAGACAAATAGTTCAATACCGCTACAGGTTCAGGGATTGAGTGGTAAAACCATCACCCAAATAGCCGCCGGGAAGGAACACATGGTGGCCCTGGACAGTGAAGGAAAGGTTTGGGCCTGGGGTAATAATTATTATAAGCAGTTAGGAGACGGCACAGAAACAGACAGTTTCACTCCGGTACAGGTCCAAGGCCTGAGTGGCACCATCACAGCGATATCGGCAAAGGAATATTACACAATGGCCCTGGACAGTGAGGGAAAGGTTTGGGCCTGGGGTAGTAATTCTTATGGGCAGTTAGGAAACGGCACATCCGAAAACAACTTCACTCCGGTACAGGTTCAAGGCCTGAGTGGCAAAACCATCAGCGCCATAGCCGCAGGAAGGTATGATACAGCTGCTCTGGCCAGTGACGGAACGGTTTGGACCTGTGGACGGAATTCTTCCCATCAGCTGGGAGACGGCACAACAACACTAAGAAAAACTATGGGCCAGGTTCAAGGACTGGACGGAGTCCATATTCAAGCAATTTCCGTAGGTAAGATGCATATGGCGGCCCTGGACAACAGCGGAAATGTCTGGACCTGGGGCAGTGACACATATGGTGAGCTTGGAGTCGGCACAACAACATTTGGAATAACTGGAACCGGAACCCCGGAGAAGGTGCCTGGGCTGACAGACTTTGTTGCAATATCCACTGGTGATAATAGCACGGCGGCTCTGGACAGTGCAGGAAAGGTTTGGACCTGGGGTTATAATAATTATGGCCAGCTGGGTAACGGTACCACGGCAGACAGCAATACGCCATTACAAGTTGGCGGGCTAAGCGGTGCAGTGTGTATAGCTGCGGGAGAATCTCACATGGCGGCGCTGAAAAATGAAGGTACGCTGTGGACCTGGGGTGGGGGTTATGATAATTATGGCCTGTTGGGCAACGGTACCACGCAAAACAGCAGCATTCCGGTGCGGGTATTTGGAACAGCCGTTGTTTCCTCAGCTGTGGCGCTTATGGAAAATAATCTCAACGGCGGGCAGCTGACCCTCCATGTCGATCTGGATTCTTTCAAGAGCGATCTGAGTGCGGATCAATTCATCCTGAATAACGCGCCGGCTGGGACCACTGTAACAAATGCTGTTTATTCAGGTGGAGATTGTGTGCTCACATTGGGCTTTAACGGCGATTTTGACGCCAACATCAACAACTTCAGCGTCACAATTCAGGGTGCTGCTTTGAACAGCGGACAGGCAATTACCACAAGTAGTTTAAGTATCACAGCCATTAACGAGCTCCATGTCACCCCGAACCAGGCCCTTACAGAAAAAAACCTGGACGGGCGCACCTTGACAGTGGATTTGCAGACGGGAAGTTACTTTGTAAATCCTGGTCCGTCTCCCGGCACCTTTACATTAAACAATGCGCCTCCCGGACTGAGCATTGCCTACATTCTTTATTTTCTTGACTACAGATGCGAAATTTATTTAGCCTCCGACGGGTCGGATTTTGACAGCGATTTTACCGATTGCAGCATCACCATTGCCGGAAGTGAGGTATTCAGCGGGAATCCCCAGACCACCGATAAATTCACCGTCACTGCGGTTCAGGAATCAGCAACCGTGACAGCCAACCAGTCCCTGGAGGAAAACAGCTTAAACGGAAGCCTTTTATCGGTAATATTGCAAAATGATACTTTCAAGGACGGTTCGCTGGATAAAGCCAATTTTAACTTAAATAATGCCCCGGCAGGCTTGAGTGTCGGCAGTGTGTTTTACAACGATCCCACGCACTGCGTGGTAACCCTGTCCTATGACGGCACCCCTTTCACCAGCGACATAAATGATTTCAGCCTGACCATCAAGGCTGCGGAAATGAGCAGCAAAGGGGATGTATCCGGCAATAATCTGACCTTGCAGGTAAGACTGGCGACCGGCGCAGGAAAATACACTGTTTCACCGGTTGCTGACAGCTGCTATACCAACGGTACTACTGCGGACGGAATCGTTGCCATGACAGTGAACAGCGGAATAAGCGGATTAAAATACTTTACCGTTGATGTTACTCCAGTGGGAGCTAAGGACGGCGATGAGGTTGTGGTTTTCGTTCATTTGAGAAACGGCACGCAGCTAAACATTAATGCCGCAAGCGCGGACTTTGACAGCATGAATAGGGCGACGGCTGGTTTTAACGTACAGTCGGGAGATGTTATCAAGGCATATATCGTAGATGATTTGACAAAGGAAGAAGACTTTAATCCGACTTTGTTGCAGTAAGGGAGGAGATATCGTGGGAAAAAAGATAATTTCAATCCTAGCCGTCCTTCTCATGTTCATTGGCAGTTTGTCCGTTCCGGTGGCGGCGTCCGGCACGACGCTTAATCTGAGTGCTGCCACTGCTGCAGTTGGGGAGATGGTGACGGCTTCCGGTACCTCCGATGCGGATACCTGGATTGCTGTCAAAGTGTTGGACGGTACAGGGAACATTCTGTTTTTAGATTTTGTAAAATCTGAAACGGACGGCAGTTATAGCTGTGCCTTTACGGTTCCCGCCGCCCCGAGTGGGATTTTGAGGGTGATCGGCGGCTATGGCAGTAACGTAGCCACAGCGGGATTGGCCATTGTCGAATGCCACACCGTCGCTGTATCCGCCAATCCGGCTGCGGGCGGAACAGCGGCAGGCGGCGGCACATACAGTGAAGGCTCCTCAGTTACAGTGACGGCTGCAGCCAACAGCAACTATACTTTCGTTAACTGGACCGAGGGCGGCAGCCCTGTCAGTACCAGCACAGCATACACCTTTACACTGGGCACGTCGGATAGAACTCTGACAGCTAACTTCGCGGTAATCCCAGGCTATTACACAGTCAGCATTGGAACCCTGACAGGCGGCAGTATCACGGCAAGTCCAACTTCAGCAACGGCGGGTACAACTATCAACTTAACTATCACACCAGACCTGGTTAAGCAACTCAAAGCTGGAACGTTGAAGTACAATGACGGAACAACTTATCAAACCATCAGTGGCACAAGCTTCAGCATGCCTGCGGCTAACGTCATGGTGACAGCAGAGTTTGAAGCGGCAACACATGTAGTATTAGATAATGGTGGAACAAACAACGGTCAGGTCCAGTTACCCGCAGGAACTACAAATCTACAGCTGGGAGACAGCTCAATCCTTGACTTATCAAATGGGGTACAGACAGCAACGGGAGGGGATATAATCGTTGGCGGCCAATCCCAGAACCTGAGCTCCTTTATCGGCGGCAGCCTTAGCAATGTAGACCTGACTGTAGCCCAAAATGTAGGCGGGCAGGCAGTGCAAGTCGAGAAAGCTGTCCGTCTGGTATCGGGAACAAATGATCAGCCCATAACCATAACTAATAGCGGATTAGCCGGGGTAAGTGCTTCCATACCCGATGGTACAACCATCCTGGCACCTGCAGGCTGGAACGGAAGCATGACTCCTCCCCGCCAAGTGTCGGGCACGGGATCAGCGCCCTCAGGATTTAGCGTGGGTAATACGGTTATTGAAGTTGGCGCAGCCAATACCATACTCCTTTTTGACAAACCGGTTACTTTAATCATACCTGGAGTAACAGGACCAGTAGGCTACAAACCAGCCGGGTCCAATACTTGGGTGCAGATCACCCAGCAAGCCGGAGTAGATTAAGCTAATCCTACTCCCCCTGCCTTTCCTAGTGAGGCCTATATCAGCAATGGAACTGATACCAAGATAATCACTTATCATCTGACAGCTTTCGCTGGGTTGGTTGTGGTGCCACCGCCGTATACTCCCCCCTATATACCATCGTGGTACTCGGTGAATGGAGTTAGTCTGGATAAAAATACGCTTAGCTTAACGGTTGATGAAGCTTCCTATGCACTGAAAGCAAGCATCCAACCGACGTATGCCAGCAACCCGGCAGTTACTTGGAGGAGCAGTGAACCAAATGTGGCAACAGTGAAGGAGGGTATGGTAACTCCGGTTGGTACGGGCAAGAGTATAATTACGGCAACGACAACTGACGGGAATAAAACAGCAGTCTGTACCGTTAAAGTAATTCCTTATGCGGGAGAAAATGGTACATGGGATGAGCGTCAGGCAGAGCAAAGTGTAGCAGTAGACAAGACATGGCGAATCAAGTTTAGTAATAAAGTCGACCCGGAATCAATTAACCGACAAAACATCATGGTCTTGGACAGCAAGAATGAGCCTGTGGAGATTGAAGTCAAAGCGGATGCGGAGAGTGATAAAATCATTCAGATTACACCCAAAGACTCATATATTAAGGGAGAACACTACCGATTATACCTAGGTGCAGGATTAAGCTCGTCAAGCGGCAAATCACTCTCCCAAGGGATATTGTTCAGTTTTTATGTAGAATAATCCTTAGGTTATCTTACAATTTCGCAAAACACATTATAATATGTTTCAGTATCACCTCTTTGCCTAAACACATGTGGAGACGATCGTGATACGTATGCGTATAATTAATAAAAACATTCTGTGCAAAGGGTGAAGTGTATGAGCCGACGCAATTACGTTATAATATTGCCTAAAATAAAATAGGCACGATTGATCTGGAATTATTATTATAGTTGATTTTTGCTAGTCCAGACGCTGATGAAGCAAGAACTCGGTAAATTGAGTATACCGTTAAAGTAGCTCTATTGTCCAATCCCTTCTCATCGAGAGGGGATTGGATTGTTTCATTTTATAGGGAGGTAGAACCTGGCTATTCCCGTTATTATTTATACAACTTACTTTGAAGACTAAGATGTGCAAAGGAAATTGATGGAGGTGTTCTATGGCTTCGGATTTATCAAATTAGCACATTGCAAAATTGCAGTGTGCTTTTGATGATGACGGATATCCCCAAAAACACAAAAGCTTCAATAAAGAGATTGCTGGGCCTGCTGCTGGATGATCGTTATTGTGTTTGCCACCTTGGTGCATCAAATTTTTGAGAGAAATTGCAGATAGAAAACGTAGTATTCTATGAAAGGAGATGAAAAAATGAACTTTTCAGAGAGCGAGCTCATATCTGAAATTAAAAAGCGAAATTTGAACGCTTATGGATTCTTAATCAAAGAGTATACCAAGCCTGTTTATTATTTAACCTATAACATTTTAAACATTGGCAACAGTAAAGAAGATATAGAAGAGTGCGTAGCCGATGTCTTTTTGGAGGTCTGGCTAAAAATCAACGAATTTAACAGCGAGAGAAGCAATTTCAAAACCTGGATTTTAATCCTCACAAAATTTAAAGCTCTTACATATAAGCGCAAACTTCTTAAAAAAAATGACGCCGTAAGCATTGATGATTACCAGCTTGAGGAGCCTGATACCGTTGAAAAGCAGATCATCGACAGAGAAACACAGAAAAAACTACTGGAAACAATTAATAGCTTTAATGAAAAGGACAAGGAACTTTTTATCCGTAGATATTTTTACAACGAGAAAATTAGCGATATCATGCAATCTTTGGGGTTGAGCCGTTCGGCGCTGGACAACAGGCTCTTAAGAGGCAGAAAAAGAATCAAGGAGGTTTTATCCTGTGACTGAAAAGCAAATTCAAACGCTAATGCAAAATCTTGATAACGATTTGTTGGCTAAGGAACTGGATGATTTAATGAGTGACTTGGAAGTCGATCAGGACTCTATTACCCAAAAGGCATTCAAAAAGCTAAATAAGGAGCAGTTAAAAGTAAAAAGAAATAGAAATAGAATTTATCCAATTGTGGCAGCGTGTTTAATTATGTTTATCGGTGTCTCAAACGCCTATGCCGGAGAGATCTCGGATTTTGTCAGATCATTTTTCAATCAAAGAGCAATTTATTCAACTGTGATAGACGGAAGTGCCTACTATCTGGAATCCCCCTTGCAGTTGGATAAGGAAAGCAAACTGGAGAACGTTATTTTTTCAAAGGACAAGTTGGAAATGAATTTAACTTTTTCTTCAAAAGTAACAGAAGATCCGGAAATATCAGTCGCTGCGGAAAACGGCATAATATATAAACCGGGCGGTTACGGTTACGACAATGATCGTTTGTTCCTCAGTTTTTGGAATGAAGCAGAGCGGAACTACGTGTTCTCGCCATCGAAAGAATTGAAATTGATGATTGGAGATAAAAATTATAGTATTCATTTAGCGGAAGGTGCGTCTGTGGTTAGCAGCGGCGAAATTAAACCTGCTGAACAAACGGATATTGGTTGGGTAAACATTGGTTATCAAAAAACTAACCAGGGTGTGCAGATTTTAACAAGCTTTACAGACCAGGACTTGAAACTGAGAGGCATCGGTGAACTGGCCCAAAAAACTGTGACAAACTCGTTTAAAAATGAAAAGTACATCATAAACAGCGGGACTTCCTCAATGACCAATCCCCTCCTTGGTTATGACAAAGATAAAAACGTTTATACCTACAATCAGGCTGAAAATGCTGTGGGAAGACCCATCACCCAATATGAATCCCAGGCTCCTGCCGACAAAGAAATTGAACTGCAAATACCAAGTTTGCTTGTTGGTTATGAAATGAACTTTGGTGATATTGATGTGGCAATTCCGGGGTTGAATGAAGAAAAAGGAATCGGCCAGGATATCGACCTGAACATGCAAAAAATCACCTTGGAAAGTATTAAAAGAACCTCCGCAACAACAGCCGAGTTAAAATTTGCTTTGAACACGGGAGACACAGCAGGGGTTGTTGTTCGAGAGGTTAACCTTTACAGTAAAGATGTGCAAAGTGGTGACAGCACTTGGCAAGGTGACGTAGGCACAATGCGTATCAGTTTTGACGAAAAATTAAAAGATGCTAAGTTTAACGTTAGCTGGCCGGAGTTTGTGGTAAACGGTAATTGGACTCTGAAGATTAAATAATAGTTCATTGTAGAAGCCGGTTGCTTTTGGCAATTGGCTTCTTGCGTACGAGAGGCAGTCGCACCGCCCCGTTTAACTTCCTGTGCCTATACGCCATCATTTCAGTTGACTATCGGGTGAATTCACTCAGATCAACTCAGTGTCGACAATGGGCAACCGGAGTATAGTGCTTGGAATGTGACTTTTCACCATGCTGAGTTATGCTGCTTATAATATGACTTGATGGTGTCATATTACAAGTGTAGACTGAAACAGGGTGATAAAATGCAAATTAACCGATTATTCGAGATTGTATATAGCCTACTTAATAAGAAATCAGTAACCTCTAAGGAGCTTGCAGAGCGATTTGAGGTTTCAACAAGAACTATTTATCGTGATATTGAAACGCTATCCTCTGCTGGTATTCCTGTTTATATGAGCAAAGGTAAGGGCGGTGGTATTTCACTGCTACCTGATTTTGTGCTGAATAAAGCTGTTATAACGGATGAAGAGAAAGAGGATATTCTATCTTCATTAAAAGCTGTAAACGCTGTTAATCTCAGTAAAACAGATACCGCACTTAAAAAGCTCAGCAGCTTGTTTGGTGAATCAAACACAGATTGGATTGAAGTGGATTTTTCTTCTTGGGCTAACGCACAGAACGAAACTGAAACATTCAATACAATTAAGTCTACAATATTAGGCAAGAGAGTTATTTCTTTTTCCTATGCCAGTGCAAAAGGGCAGCAGACGGCACGTGAAGTAGAGCCTTTAAAACTTTGCTTCAAAAGCGGTGCATGGTATTTATATGGATATTGTAAGTCACGATGTGATTTCCGTTTCTTTAAGTTAAGGCGAATCAGGGAGCTTTGTGTATCAGAGCAAAATTTTCAGAGGAAATCCCCAAAGCAAATTTTTTCTAACGAAAATGTGTTTGAGGAAGAGTATGTTAAATTAAAACTAAAGCTGTCTGCACAAGTTGCTTACAGGGTATATGATGAATTCGATAGCTATGAGCAACAAGAGGACGGAAGTTTTATTGCCGAAATTAACTATCCAAAGGGTCAATGGATAGTATACTACATCACAACTTTCGGTAGGGATTGTGAAGTTTTAGAACCGGAGGACGTGAGAGATGATGTGAAAGCAGAACTGCAGAACACATTAAAGCATTATCTTTAATATGACACACAGTTGTCGTATTAGACAAAGTATAATAGCCTATATCAAATAGATGGAGGTTATTTTAAAATGAATTATGAAATCGTAAATTTAGACCAAAAAACAGTTGTAGGTGTTAGTGCAATTACCGACAATGCTGATCCTAAAATGGGTGCAGTTATCGGTGGACTTTGGGAAAAGTTATATCAAGGTGGAGTAAATGCTGCAATAAAAAATAAGATTAACGAATATGCCATTGGGCTTTATTCTGATTACTCAAAAGACCAATACTGCGTTACTGCCGGCAATGAGGTTTCAAAACCAGAGAATGATGAACTGACTGTAAAAATTATTCCTGCAGGAAGATATGCGAAGTTCTCTGTGCATGGACATATGGAAAAAGCAGTTGCCGAGGCTTGGGGCGAAATCTGGAAAATGGACTTGAACAGAAGCTTTACCGGAGATTTTGAGGAATATCTCAATAGTGATTGGGAGAATGCAGACATTGATATTTACATTGCGTTAAAATAAAATCCAACTTCAAGGGTGAATTTCTGACAAATGAAATACTGTCAGAAAAAAAGTTTATCTGTCATTGCGAGGCGGTATCTTGCCGAGGGAATTTCAGTAGAAGAAACTGCAAAAATCATTCAACATCCAGGTGGAGTTTGTTGAGATGTGCAAAGGAAATTGATGGAGCATAAACGGTCGTTTGTGAAACTGAAAGAGATAGTAACTTTTCTTTACGAGGATTAGTGCAGATGCTTTAGAGTTCATAAACCACCCATTATTTCCCTAATTTGTTATACACGGTGTAAGCGTCATCAAGGTTGTATTGCTCTGATTCGTGATTACCCTTAGCTCCTGCTGTCACGAGTATATACTCCCTGCCATTTTTTTGAGCGAGGCTGGCAAGGCATAACCCGGCTTCAACAGTGTATCCAGTCTTGCCACCCAAAATTTTTCCGCCGTTAACCACAGGATTTGTTATATTTTTAAACATTGTGTTTTGAAAGGTAATCCCGTTTGGATGTTTGTTTGTCGGTGCGATAGAGTAGCGAGAAGCAGTAAAAATATCCCGAAACGTGGGGTTTTGCAACGCATAGCTCAGAAGTATGGATAAATCCTTGACGGTCGTGTAGTGGTTATCGTCTTGAAGTCCGGTGGAATTGGTAAAATGTGTATTGCTCATGTCGAGCACTACTGCTTTTTTATTCATCATCTCGACGAATTTTTGCTCTGATCCCGCTATATGGTCGGCTAGTCCAATGCAGCATTCCGCTCCACTCGGCAACATTACGCCATAAAGTAAATCTATGGCTCGGACTTTTTCATCTGGCTTGAACCCTGCCATGGATGCATCCGATTTGTACAATTTCTGAAACATGGAATTAGGAAGATCTACTTTTTTCTGTAAATCCTGTAACCTCTCAATTGCCACGATTGCGGTCATAATTTTGGTCAAAGACGCTGGGTAAATCCTTTGCTTACTGTTTTTCTGCATCAAAACGCTGTGATTATCCAGCCGAATGAGGATCGCATTAGAACTGTACAGATTGTCTAAGGGTACGGAAACATCAGAATTAGAGGCTACCCTTACTAAGGGAAGCGACCCGGCATTATCATCACTGATTTTGCTAAGCAATGATTTGGCGTTAAGAGCAATCTTAGAATTGTAAGCGAATAGAATAACAACAATCATTAACAGGAGAACCCAAAACTTCGATTTTCTCTTTTTTGTTTTTCGCATCTCTAAAAAACTCCTTATTCTATGCTATTTCTATTTAAGCACTGAATAAGGAGCTATGTTGTACTTTCCTCTTATGAACATCTTAAGATTTACTTAAGATGGAAGCTTTACAGTAAATTGAGGACTTGCTGAAAGAAGCTGTATCCGATGCCCGTCCCCATTGATTTGCTTCTATTTGCATACTAGAATTATTTGTGATTACATGGTAACTTTTTGGTGAAGCGCGAGTCTATATTTACAGAATGATCATTCACTTCAGGAAGGAGGGAGAGAACGTGTGAAAACGCGATTTAACCGTATCTATGAAAAGCAAAGAGATGCCATATACGCATACTTGCTCTACATGACTAAAGATGCCGAAACTGCAGAGGATCTGAGCCAGGATACTTTTTTGAGGATATACCTGAATCTGTTCCGCTTTCGTGGAGATTGCAGTGAAAAAACATGGGCATTGAAAATCGCTCGTAATATGTTTCTCTCCTATGCGAGAAAGAAAAAACCCATCTTGCTGGAAGAACAGGAGTGGGCTAATCTGCAATCCGTACCGTGTATTGATCCGGAAAATAACATCCTGTTGCGCGAGCATGAACAAATGATCAGAAGTGTTTTGCTTGCGCTGCGGGAGGATGACCGATCTTAGACTTAGGAGGGAAAAAATGCAAATATGCTGTACAAAAAAACTAAATGACGAGATGGGGATAGTGCCTGGGAAAGGACCTCCGATGAAAATCATCCTCTAAAAAAGCCTTGTCTGACTAACAAACGACTTGTCGTCAAATAGTATAAGTTAATAATCGAATTAAATCTCGATTTTTGCCCCCAGCAGTTCAACAAATTTCCGCAACCATTCTGGATGGCCGGGCCATGCAGCTGCAGTTACTAGGTTACCGTCTACGTAGGCATTAGAGAAAGTGTCGTTTATTTCTCCCCATAAAGCTCCGGCACGAAGCACATCAGGTTTTACTGCCGGGTAGGCGGTACAAAGCTTTCCTTCCAATACCCCGGCTGCTGCCAGTACCTGCTGACCGTGGCAAACTGCGGCTATGGGTTTATTATTTGCGGTAAACTCCCGTACAATGTTTAAAACATTATCATTGAGTCGAATGTATTCTGGTGCTCTCCCACCGGGAATTACCAAACCAACATAGTCATCCACTGTTACTTTTTCAAAATCGTAGGTTATCGCGAAATTATGCCCTGGCTTTTCACTATAGGTTTGGTCACCTTCGAAGTCGTGAATGGCAGTACGTACCGTATTACCGCTGTTTTTACCTGGGCAAACGGTATGAACGACATAACCTAACATGGTAAGACATTGAAAAGGTACCATTGCTTCATAATCTTCTACAAAGTCGCCTACCAGCATGAGTATCTTTTTACCCGACATATGGGATCCCTCCTTAAATATAGTTAGCTATAGATTCTCCATATACCAAATAATAACCTGCATAATTTTGCCATAATTGAAATTTCCTTACATTCCCTTAAAACGCCGCTCTATTGGATATTTTGAGCGTTTCCTGTTTCCTGTCAAATTCGATAGCTGACGTTTCTTGGTCTGAATTCCGGTCAATGCTGGAATATAAAGGGGAATGGTATGGAAGAGAAATAATTATCATCGGTAAAACGTTCCCATCCAGTCAGCTTTGTTTTGCATGTGGTTATCGCAATAAGGATGTAAAAAACATGAACCTACGAGAATGGATATGCCCAATTTGTGGCTTGCACCATGATCGAGATGAAAACGCCGCCAAAAATATCCTTAGAGAAGGATTAAGGCTGGCAGGATAAATTTCTTTGCCGTGGGACACACGGTTTAAGCTTGGGGAGTACACGGCATCAGTCGGTATGATGAACCTGGAATCCCCTGGATTCATCCAAGGGGAGTGTCAATGACTCCAAACCCTTGTTCTTTTTAAAAACGCTATAAAGGACTGGGAAGCCAGAGAAACCGGAATATTCCTTTTCTGTGCAATACCTATTGTGCGTGGCGGTAGGGCAGGGGAGATTGGAATTTCCTTCAGTATACCTAGTGCTAGTTCCTCAGTTACAAAATTTTTGATTACTGTGGCAATCCCCAACCCGATTTTTGCAAATTCAATTAAGATATCCATACTGCTGATCTCTATTTCTGGGGTAAAGCTGAGATGATTGGCCATAAAATAGTCATCGATATGGATTCTTGACAGATTCCCGGCCTCCATCATGAGGAGTGGGTAACTTACAAGTTTCTTAAGGGAGAGGGCGCAAGCAGGGATGTCATATTTACTGCCTGCCACAAAGATGTCCTGGATGGTCATCAACTCGATATATTCCAGGTCTCCCTTGTCCCTGGGAATGCTGATAATCCCAAAATCAAGCTGCCCTTGCTCCAAAAGCTTCAAGGTATCCGGTGAAGGTCGGTTGATGATTTGAATGTGTATGCCTGGGTACTGATAATGAAATGATTCTAAATAAGGCAAAAAGAAGTATCTGCACAGCGTATCGCTTATGCCCACTTTGACAATACCCTCGGTCCTCTGTTTTAGCTTTTCAAGCATCAGCTCTCCATTGTGCAGAGTTTCAAAGGCACTTTTGACATAATCATAGAGAATCTGTCCTTCTGTTGTGAGGGTGACACCCTTAGAATTTCTGATGAAAAGCGTACAACCAGTTAAGGTTTCCAGCTTTTTAATAGATTTACTGATGGCTGGCTGACTAATATAGAGTCTTTCTGCAGCTTCAGAAAGGCTTCGGCACATAGCAGCGAAATAGAAAACCTTATAAAGCTCTGTATGCAACATGGCATAACCTCCAGTTATGAGTCCTATGAAAAACAGGCATTTTAATTATAACAAAAAATGGAGTAGGATGAAATAAATGAAAAGGGGGATTGCTTATGAACGCGATTGAAAAAATTATTGCAACCCATGCAGGTCTCAAGACCGTTAAACCGGGACAGATCGTTGATGTGAAGCTTGATTATGTGATGGCCAATGATGCTACAACTACTCTATCGATTGATGTATTCCAAAAAGAGTTAAAAGGTAAAAAGGTTTTTGATCGGGAAAAGGTGATCTTGGTTATGGATCACTATACTCCTTGCTGTTCGGTTGATGCAGCGGAAACCCACAAAAAGATGCGGCAGTTTGGGAGGGATCAGGAGTTGAACTACGTTTACGATGGTGTGGGGGTATGCCATCAGCTCATGTTGGAGCATCATGCCAAACCGGGCGATTTTATCATTGGTGCCGATTCCCATACCTGTTCCTATGGGGCCATTGGAACTCTGTCCACAGGGATGGGATCAACGGATGTGGCGGTTGGTTGGATGGAGGGTAAGGTCTGGATCAAGGTCCCTTTCGCCATCAAGATCCGGGTCAGCGGAAAATGGCCTCAGGGTGTCTACGCCAAGGATCTCGCCCTAAAGGTGATCAGTGACCTGACTGCCAAGGGTGCTACCTATAAGGCCTTGGTTTTTGAAGGAGAGGCCATTAGGGATTTGACGGTTTCAGAGCGGGTGACTCTTTGCAACATGGGCATTGAAGCAGGAGCAAAATTTGCCTATATGCAACCTGATGAAAAAGTTAAAACCTTTATGAAGGAGATGGGAAGAGAGGGTTATCCGCTCATTGAGGACGATGAGGATGCTTCATATGAACGGGTATTAACTTACAATGTAGAGGACTTGGTACCCCAGATCGCCTATCCCCATAGCGTGGATCAAGTCAAACCCCTGTCCGACTTTGAAGGTCTTGAGATTGATGAAGTGTTTTTGGGTGCCTGTACCAATGGCAGGTTTGAGGATCTTGAAACAGCGGCGGCTATTCTGAAGGGGAAAAAGATCTCCGACAAGGTGCGGATGCTGGTCACACCGGCCAGCAACGCGGTATACATGAAGGCCCTGGAACGAGGTCTGATCGGGACTTTTATGGAAAGCGGAGCTATGGTATCCCCCCCTGGCTGCAGTGCCTGCTTTGGCGGTACGATTGGCCTTATTGGGCCTGGTGAGCGGCTCCTTACAACGGCTAATCGGAATTTCAAAGGCCGCGTGGGTAGCCCAGATGGAGAAATCTATCTTGCAAGCCCAGCAACGGCTGCAGCTTCTGCACTCTATGGAAGAATAACCGATCCAAGGAAGGTGATCTAAGATGATCAAAGGTAGAACGATCAAATTTGGAGATAATGTGGATACCGATCAGATCATTCCTGCCCAATACCTGAGTCTGTCTACAATCCAGCAAATAGCTACCCATACCTTTGAATTCTATGGAAACTTTGCGAACGATTTTAAACCGGGGGATATGATTAGCGGCAATGATAACTTTGGGTGCGGATCTTCAAGGGAACAGGCTCCTGCCGTGCTAAAGGAAAGAGGTGTCAGTGCGGTCATCGCCAGAAGCTTTGCCAGGATTTTTTATCGCAACGCCATCAATATTGGCCTACTGTTGGTGGAATGTGAAAAAGCGGATGAGATCAGACAGGGTGATGTACTGGAGATCGACACTCAAAAGGGGGTCATCAGAAATATCACCTCCGACAGTAACCTCGAAATCACTCCTTTGCCAGCCTTCATGCAAGATATATTGAATTGTGGTGGGATCGTAAAGTATATTGATAATAGGAGGGGAGATCATGACGGATTGGAGTGCAGGGACAGAACCCAACTGGCTATCATAGCGCAGAAAAACATGACCTAAGATAGAGATAAACTATATCTTAAGTATGATGTGCAGCACCTCCTTCACCTTTAGTATTAAGGTGAGGGGTTTTTATTTTTAAAGGGGTGTGCACAAATGAGGAAGCTATCTATAACATTAATTTTATTGTTGTTTACGCTAGTGGGGTGTAGTAAAGAAAACATCAATGATGATGAGTCCAAAAAGTTATTGAATAGCCAAAAATACGAGGAAGAATTACTTAAGAAAGCCGAGGCAGATTTGGCAAATATAGGCGAGGTGTTATATAAGGAAAGGGTTATTTCCAAAGTTCAATTGGCTGAATACGCTGACTCCGTTAAGAAAGAAAGGAATAAAGTTGAAGAAATTAAGCTTTCTTTGAACAGTCTATCACTGGCAGTGTTGCGTTCGGTTGGGATGAGTAAGCAACAGATTATTAAAATGATCTTTATAAAATCTTTGACAGGGGGATTAATTGGAGGAATTATAGGCGTTATAGGTGGAATTTTGAAGAAACCGTATATTTTTTGGATGTGCCTGGCCGTGACGGAATTGACCACTGTAAGTAGGTTGTATTTCAACTTGTGCTTGTTGAAATGGTAGATCGCCTGCATTACAGTCTAAGTGTAAAAGTAAAAGTCGTGAACTCATCCTCCATACTTTTGACATGTATCTCGCCGCCTAAGCTGTCTAGGATTGTTTTCGCAATGGATAAACCTAAACCATAACCGCCGATCTCCTGTGTTCTGGAGGGGTCAGCTCTATAAAATCTATCAAAAACTTTCGGCAAATCTTGTTTTGCAATCCCTTTGCCACTATTTTTTATCGAATAGATTACTTGTCGTTTTGATTTTAGGAGTGAAATATCAATCTGCCCATTTTCATTGGTGTATTTGATCGCATTATCTAATAAGATCGTGACAACCTGCTTAACTCTATCTGAGTCGCCTTTAACCATTATGTCAGGTTCTATCGAAGCGGAGAGCTTAATACCTTTTTCAATCATTACTGCATCCATTGACAACAGCACATCATGAATAGAGTTGCTAAGATTAAAGGGTACTTTTCGCGTTTCTAGATTTACATCCTCTAATTTAGCCATAGACAAAAGGTCATTGATAAGCTTGGTCATTCAATTCGCCCCGGATTGTAATTTTCTTCAATATATTCCTGCGCAAGTTCTGGCACCTTGTCAAGCTGAATATGCTGTTCCTTTTATTCAATTTGCCTGCAGTGATAGTGATGCCTCTGGTTGCACAGTTTTTTCTGCCGATGCTGAATAAAAGCACAGTTATGACAGGCAATAGCATTTATGAATTGATGGTTTACTTTGCAGCCGGTGCTATCCTGGTATGTATACCGGTTGTGACAGTCGGCCCTGCATATCTATCCGATGCTGATTACATTCAGGCTTTCAGTCAAACAGATATATAAAAACGCTTTTATATTTTCTATAATCAGGTTCTTTCCAAATCTGGGGATACTCGCCCTTTGCTCTGTATTGGCTCTATTGCCGCTCTTACTGCTCCCTGCGGTGGGAATTTTGATGTTCCTGTTCATAACAATGAGCTTAATAGGCTTGATTACCAACTTCTATGTATACCCGGTGCTGAAAAAATACTTGCGAGACAAGCTGCCTGATATGAGCTAAGGAATGCCGGATAATGGACGTTTTCTATGAAAGAATTGCATTTCATATGGTAGGCCTTTATATTAGTATGGGAAATAGATTAAAGCCTATATTAATAAAACCTTAAGGTTTTCATAAGAAAATTATTATGTTATAGATTTTTGTTTTGCGGTACTATAATAATGAGTGTTTAATCAGGAAGAAGGGATAGAACTTATGAGTATCAATATTTTGGTTGTAGACGATGAGCAGTCCATAGCGGACCTAATTGAAGTTTATTTAAAAAATGAAGGTTTTACAATATACAAATTTTATAACGGTCAAGATGCGTTCCGGTGTGTTGAGTCGGAACAGTTAGATCTTGCGATACTTGATGTCATGCTGCCGGATATTGATGGCTTTACTCTCTGCCAGAAAATTAGGGAAAATCATAATTTCCCTGTTATTATGCTGACTGCTAAAGAAGAAGAAATTGATAAAATTACCGGATTGACACTAGGTGCGGATGATTATGTAACAAAACCGTTCCGTCCATTGGAGCTGATTGCTCGTGTCAAGGCGCAGCTCCGGAGGTTTACCAAGTATAATTCCGCGGAGCCAAACCAGGAAGAACACCAGATCGCTTTTTCCGGCGTGGTATTGGACATGGACACCCATGAATGTACGCTGAATGATAAAAAACTATCTCTCACACCTACGGAATTTTCAATTCTTTGGGTCCTTTGCTCTAATCGCGGACGGGTGGTCAGTTCGGAAGAATTGTTCCATGAGGTATGGGGAGCTAAGTATTTCACCAATAGCAATAATACGGTAATGGTTCATATCAGGCATTTAAGAGAAAAAATGCATGACAACGCGGAACATCCCAAATATATCAAAACGGTATGGGGAGTTGGCTATAAAATTGAAAAGTAAGAGAGATAAAAGAAGGAATGATTATACAAAATTAAAAAGAAAAGTATTTTTTCGAATGCTCCTTTTTATAGTCGCCGCCGCTGTGACTGTTTATCTATTGCGCAATATCCTGCGTGGAGAGATCGGAGATCGTATCGTTCGATTTTTAGTCAATGCTTTTCATTTTAGAAATTCGGACGCACAGACAATCTATCAGTTGGTGATTCGCAACAATATGTACATGATCCTTTTTGGTGTAATCCTAATATTTTTAGTTATTTTTTCTGTTTCTTGGTTCACAAAATATTTTGATGAAGTCAGTGCTGGAATGGATAAACTTGCTGAGGAATCCGATGCAGAAATTACCTTATCGCCAGAATTGGATTTTATGGAAAATAAGCTAAATCAGATAAAAAACTACTTGGAAAAACAAAAAAAAGCTACTCTTGATGCCGAGCAACGCAAAAATGATTTGGTAGTTTACTTGGCTCATGATATAAAGACACCTCTGACCTCCGTTATAGGATACTTAAGTCTTCTCGATGAAGCTCCTGATATGCCTCCTGAACAGAAGGCAAAATATGTCGGTATTACCTTGGAAAAAGCTTATCGATTAGAGCAGCTTATCAATGAGTTTTTTGAGATCACAAGATTTAATCTTCAAACGATTGTTTTGAATAAAGAAAAAATCAATTTACTATTCATGCTCCAGCAGATGGCGGACGAATTTTATCCAATGCTGACTCCACAAGGAAAGCAGATGTCCGTCAATGTACCAGACGGCCTTACACTGTGGGGAGACGCAGACAAACTGGCCCGTGTATTCAATAACATCCTGAAAAACGCGATAGCCTACAGTTATGAAAACAGCGTCATTGATATTTCCGCTCAGCAGCAAGATAAAAATATTATTATAACTTTTACGAATCAAGGTAATCCTATTCCACGAGAAAAACTGGAAACGATATTTGAGAAATTTTTTCGGCTGGACACATCCCGTTCTACCAATACAGGCGGTGCCGGGCTTGGACTGGCTATTGCCAAAGAAATCGCAAACGCGCATGGAGGCAATATTTTCGTGCAAAGTAATACAGAAAAGACAGTCTTTACTGCCGTGCTTCCACAAAAGTAAGAAAAGGACAAGTTATCTGCTTAAGTCAGTAGCATCACACCCAGTTCAAGATTTCTCGCTAAAAAAACGCTTGAACCCATTGACTGGAATACTGCCCGTGCTATCGCGGAACTTGGTGCAGGCACCGGTGCCTAACCTCCATTATTACCTATGTTGATTTGTTGAAAAACGAAAAGGATCTAACCAGGGCTGCAGGGACGGGGAAGGGGGAGAAGACCAATGCACATGGTGATGATTTTCGTAGATGGTTTTGGCCTTGGAGGACAAGACCATAATCCCATCGTGGCGGCGAAAACCCCTGTTCTGGATGAACTACTGGGAGGCCATCTCCTCTGGGGAAAGCGCTTCATCACCCATAATATGACAGTGCTTAGAGCGTTAGATCCCACGCTAGGAGTGTCGGGCAAGCCTCAGAGTGCAACAGGTCAGACGACACTCTGGACGGGCATCAATGCAGCCAAAGCGCTTGGATTTCATCTTCGTGCCTATCCCAATCAACTCTTGGCTGAAATCATTGCTGAAAAGAGTATCTTTAAGCAATTAGCGGACGCTGGGAAGACGGTTATGTTTGCTAATACCTTTACTGATGCTTATGATCAAGCGGTTGGGACCAGGAAACGAAAACACACGGCGTCCACCCTATCAGCCTTAGCGGGCGGCGTACGCTTAAGACGTGTTCCCGATTTAATGGAGGGATTAGCCGTATATCAAGATATGACCAATGCCATTCTCGTTCAACTGGGGGAGCAGGTTCCGATTATTTCTGCGTTTGAGGCTGGTCGACATTTAGGAAACTTGACTTTAAATTATGATTTCACGTTATATGAATTTTTTCAGACGGACGTTTTAGGGCACAAGCAACTATGGAATGAAGCGATCGGATTAGTTGAAAGCCTTGATAGCTTTATTGGTGGCTTTCTCTCAGTGGTTGAGGAAGAAAATGTGGCCTGGATACTGACCAGTGACCATGGCAACATCGAAGATTTTTCTGTCAAAGGGCATACCATAAATCCGGTTCCTGCACTATGTTGTTCTAATCAACCATTACAATGGCCGGAATGGGATACACTTGAAGAGGTGACTCCGGGTATTATCAAGTTATTAACTTAAGCTGAGAAACACATTGAGTTAAGGCACTATGCGATATCAATAGGTCGCTTTAACAAGTGAAAGATTAAGTACATAATGTGATTGAGAAAGAACCATGTTCTGGGCTGGTTAATCTTGCATTATTCCAAGATAAACCGTTGTCTGTACTAATCTGGACATTAATGATCGTTGCTTTTTATCGCGTGGTGGGTATGAGTGGAAATCAAAAGATCCAGATCAGGTGATCTGGATCTTTTGATTTTAGTTAAATTCACTAGCGTGCATCATAATAATTTGTCTGTCATACGGTACTCATTCGGCTAAGCACATCCAATTTAGTTATAAAATAATATTTTGTACATACTATTCTTCTAAAAACTCCATAAACGGTTTTTCCATACTCACTAGGGCATTGACCATTAGTTCTACTAAACCACCATATTGAAGATTGAATTTTTCTGTCGCTTCGTAGAACTCCAGTAAGTCTCGAATAGCTCCTTTACAATTCGAACAAGGTGCACAAACATATTTAGGTAGGGTAGTATTCTCCATACTATCCTGAAAGGCTCCCAGGATCTGATTAAACTTCATACGAGAACTTACTTTGTTTCTCCATTCAGAGAAGTTAATGGAATTCGTAATAGCGAACCCCCCACCACCACCACAGCAGTAATTATCGACTCCATGGGGTGTCATTTCCCTAAACTGAGGACTAATTGCCTTTAAGACCTTCCGTTGAGGTTCAACAATCCCCATTCCCCGTACATAATTACAAGGATCATGAAGCGTCACAGGAAAATTGTTTTTACTAGGATCTAACTTTAGTTGTTTGCTCTTGACCAGATCCCAGAGCAGAGGGAGGCAACTCTCGACTGGTACTTTAGCATCTCCATTCACCATGCGATCCCCTATGAGGGCAGCAGCCTTATGGGCATGCCCACACTCTGCGATGACTATTCGGTTGACTCCTAATTCTTTGGCTACTTTCATCTGTAGTGTGGCTAGGGTTTTTGCTTGGAAGTCATCATACCAGATGCCGTAGTTTACATTGTCATATCCCGCGATTTCACTACTGAGTGTATAATTTAAACCAGCTTCTTCAAAGAGAATGGCAAAAGCAATGGGGTTTTCAGGCCAAGCCATATACTCGCCCGCATTATGTATAAGAAGAATATCGGCTCCTTTCTTGTCCATCGGAAATTTAATCTTTCGGCCATACTTCTCTTCGATATCTTCTTCTAAAAACTCTATCGTATCTAAGAAAGCAGGTTTATTAACCCCTGTAGATGAACCTGTTTTTATTTGAAGCACCGTACCTTTGGTATGCAGGGGAAGAGGTGCAATGCCCAGCTCTTGACTGAACACCTTACGGATTTCTTTGGTGAGAATGGAGTTATCTAAGCCTAACGGGCAGGTCTGAGCACAACGACGGCAAAGATTACAGCGATAGGCCAATTCTCCAAGTCGAGCAATCGTTTCCCAGTTCACATCAATATCTGCTCCGACAAAACTGCCTAGGAGCCTTCCGCTTTTGGTAAAGTACTTTTTGACAATTTTTCGAAGAGTTTCGGAACGGAAAATAGGGCGGTATAACTCATTTTTTCCAGACGCTTCGTAGATATGGCAGGCAGCAGAACACGTATCACATTTTGCACAGTATTCAAAGGATAATAAAAACGGTTGAAGAGCTCCATTATTGGCATCTGAAAAGCTTTTTTCTAAGCCATTGAGGAACTTTCGAACGAATTCGTCTTCTTCCTCTTTAGTTTTGGGGCGATTTAAAGTATCGACACCAACGTAGCCATCTAAAGTAGTACAGAATTTTTCTTTCCAGGCGGGCTTTGGGTCAGTTAAAGGCGGTTCCATTCCGGGTTTATCATAGGGTGGAAATAAAGGCATTAGCTGTTCGGGTTCTAGTTTGATCAGCTGCTCATCCGTTCGTCCCATATCTCTTGGACGTAAATCTCTTTGATTGATCATATTAACTCTCCTCTTTCCACAAGTTAACTCTCGAAAATTCGTAGTTATTTCTTGGGGTATCTTGGTTGCCTAATTATGATATAAATAAATAAAAGATGGAGTTAATTATTGGCATATGCCCATTTATTTTCATTATACTTGATATTAAACATATGTCAATAATTGTTTTCGGCAACGATATGTCCCAAAATTGAGAAATTTGAGGGGGATTTATGCATCAGGAATTTCTAAACTTCTCGCTAACTGAACAACTGAACTTTTACTATCATGGAATGAGTTAATACCTTTCTCGCTTTAGATGCCAATTGTACAAATTAAAATTAAACAATTATAATATAGTTGTGTCCGGTCCTGAGCAGAGGATGGATATCAAATATTGGCTAATGTAGAAACAGGGGAATAAACTAAATGAATGAAATAAAAACCCAAGAAACCCTACCGTTGGAGCTTTTGGCTCCTGCAGGAAGTTTTGAGGCTTTCAAAGCGGCAGTAGAAAATGGCGCAGATGCAGTTTACCTCGGAGGAAAGAACTTTAGTGCCAGGGCAAGCGCTGCAAATTTCGATTTAGAAGAGTTACAAAAGGCGGTTCGTTATGCCCATGCACGACAGGTTAAGGTGTATGTGACAGTAAATATTCTTATTGCAGACCAAGAATTCCAGGAATTGTTAGACTATCTCTTTGCCTTACATGAAATCGGTGTCGATGCTCTGATTTTGCAAGATGTGGGGGTAGCAGAGTTAATTCATAGTATACTTCCAGAAATAGGGATCCATGCCAGTACACAAATGACGGTGAATACTAGTTGGGGTGTTCAACATTTGGAAGCGCTGGGCTTTTGCCGAGTTGTGTTGGCTAGGGAAACCTCAGCAGCTGAAATGAAAGAGATTGCGGAAAACACGCCGTTAGATCTTGAAGTCTTCGTGCATGGCGCACTTTGTATAGGTTATTCCGGGCAATGTCTCATGTCGAGTTTTATCGGGGGGCGAAGCGGCAACCGTGGTACATGTGCGCAACCTTGTCGGATGACGTACCAACTAGTGAATGAAGAGAAAGAGAACCTATTAGTCCAGAAAAAACCGGGGGATCACTTATTAAGCCCACGAGATTTAAATTTAGCGGAGGAATTGGCTGAGTTAAAGCAAATTGGCATTTGTTCCTTTAAAGTGGAGGGAAGAATGAAGCGGCCTGAATATGTGGCAACTGTAATTCGGCTCTATCGGCAAGCAATAGACCGGATTGGAAATCAGCAAGAAGGCTGCGCAGATGCTCCCTTGCTAACCTCAGGGGAGCATCAAGAATTACTGCAAGTTTTTAATCGGGATTTTACAAGCGGTTATTTCAGAGAAAACCTCGGTGCAGAACTTATGAGCTATAGCCGCCCGAACAACCGAGGGACTCGTCTTGGGCGGGTGGTAAGGTTAGATTTTGGGCGATTATCTCTCAAGCTGGAGGCCGCTTTGCACCCTGGTGATGGGATTGAATTTTGGACAGGTCGTGGACGAGAAGGGATTACGGTCGGGAAAATTTGGAGGGACGAAACAGAGGTTGGAGAAGGATTACAGGGTGAAACCGTGCAGATCGAGTTTTTGGGGATGGCTCAGCCCGGAGACCGTGTTTTTAAGACTAATGATGCGTTATTGATGGAAAAGGCCCGAGTAAGCTTCCAAGAGGGACGGGAGCAACGCAAAAGCCCACTGACCATTCGCCTATCGGGACATGTTGGGGGAAAGTTGCAAATGGATGTCATGGAGAGCGAGCGTAGAGTCACCGTTTATTCAGCTAGCGCAGCACAAATGGCTTTGAAAAGACCTCTAACGTGGGACTATGCCTTCCAACAGTTAGGGCGATTAGGGACAACGCCCTTTTGGCTAGACAAGTTGGAGTTGGAAGTCGATGAGGGCATCATGCTGCCGGTAAGCGATCTAAATGAAATGCGCCGCCTAGCAGTTGAAAGGTTGCTAGAAGAAGCGAATCGAGCAAAGGTCGATCGGCACACATATGGTCAGAGAATAGAGCGCTGGAAAAAGCGTCAGATCGAAGAACGGACAGGCTTGCAAACTTTTAATAGCGTCATGCCCCGGATTTCGGTGGCTGTGAGTGAACCGGAAACGCTGCGAGCTGCTATTCAAGCAGGAGCCAAACGGATCCTCATTGGTGGGGAGCATTGGCGTTCTCGGCGAGGGTTTTCTCTGGAAGAAATTCGTAGAAGTTTCGAGAGGTGTCATAAGCAGGGAATCGATTGTGTTTGGCGTTTACCCCGCGTCTTAAATCAGGCTCAGAGCGCTAGTCTTTTGTCGGATCTTAATAAGGCGGCGGGGTGGCCGGATAAACCAAAACTAATGGTTTCCAATCTTGGAGAGTTGGAGCTCATGAGGGCCGTTGCAGTGGATTGGCCGTTTGAAATTGATTATTCTTTGAATGTTTTTAATGAAGCTAGCCTTGCTTACTTTTTGCGTCTGGGAGCAAGAGGAGTGACTCTTTCGCCCGAACTGCATCATGAACAACTCACCCATTTAGCGAGATGGCAGGGAGTAGAGTTACTGGCATTTGGAGACCTGGAGATGATGGTCAGCGAATACTGTCCGGTTGGGGCAACTTTAGGCGGAAAAAAGGGGCAACACTGTTCAGGAACCTGTATGCAAGAACCTCATTACTTACGCGATCGGATGCGTTATGATTTTCCGGTCGAGACAGATCAGGAGTGCCGGATGCATCTCTTTAATGTGAAGGTCCTCAACCTCTATGAAGAGCTTGCTCAAATCCGACGCATGGGATTTTCAACTGTTCGTTTGCAATTGACTCGACAGACTCCCGGGCAAGTTCAGCGGATTGTTCAGTTGTTTGTTGAGGCTTGGGATAAAGTATCTGAAGGCAAGAAGACAGCATGGACGTCGGTGGAAGGGATGGCTGATTTAGCTTCTCTTTTCCCAGATGGATTTACTAAGGGGCATTTCTTCCGTGGCGTACTATAAGAGGAGGAACGAATGGGGTTTGATGATAAAGTTTTATTAATAAACTTTGGAATTGGGCTGGTGAACGCTACCTTCCAACGGGTATCGTGGTCATGCCAGAATAGGGCAACGAATGAATTGATTTGGTGACTTTGCTTAAAAGGGTGGATTTACATATGAAGAAGAAACTGCGCATCCTATTAGTTTGGATATTTGTTGCACTCTGTTTTCAACTTGGAGGGTACACCCTTCTGGAAAATAAAATACAGAAAGTTATGGGACCAATGGATGGGGATAGTGAACCCCCTATCGCGCCTCAACTCAAAGCGACCATTCCTGGATCTGAGCTTACGAATATTCAAGTCTCTTATGCTAAGGATTACTTGGCTTATTCCGACCATGGAACACTTAAAATCTTCAACCTAAAAAAGGGAAAGCTGGTTTTTGAGAAGAAATCTCCCTCAACTACTGATCAAACATTAGGCGTCCAAATGTATCAATGGCTACCCGATCGAAATATCTTACTCTATTTTTATGCCAAGAAAAACCCTAATCAGGTGACAACTGTTAAAGTGCCCGCTAAGTCTATACCCTCAACCCCTTTAATTGAGCCGAAAACAGAAGATCCAAACCATGCGAAAATTGTGACCAAAGAGGTTCCGGAAGAGCCTAGGTATGAAAAACGGTATGGAAGTCCACAACTTACAGAACTATATTCACTGGAACTCCCGAATAGTGATGAAGATATCGCTCCGGATGATCGTATAAATCCATTTGACCCCCTGAGTGGCAGTGAAGAGATTTCGACAGCAGGAAGGATTGAAAAATTTGTAGTTGCAACCTCTACCAACCTGATGTACTTAACTGTCACTAAGGACATGAAACAGCAATTCATGGAAATTGACATTAATAAAACGGTAAGTACCCTAAGTAAAGCCAAAGAGCATATCGATAATATGGTGATCTCTGATCGCTTCGCAACACTTTATATTGACAGTAAAGTGGGGACTGTCCAAGAAGTTGTCGCCTTAAGTAATGGAAAGCGTCAAGTCATTTCTAAAAATGCCAACGATAGGATTTTAGGAGTCAGAAAGGGAAGAGTATATATCGGAGAAGTAGTCAATCATCAACTCGTAAAGATTAAGACCACAGCCGACCAAGAATTGATCAAGGAGAATCCTTCACTGAAAACCGAATGGAAAGGATCTATCCCCTTTAACGAAAAAGCAAAAGCACTGATTGGAGCTAACGGGCAAATCGTCGTCTATGATAATCAAACAGTCAGTATCATTACAGACGGTCATCTTGCAGAGGTCAAATTCCAGGGCGATGAAAATTACGTCTCAGCCGATGGTTCTGAATTAATTCAACTTACCAAGCAAGGAACATTCACCCTTTTAGATTTGCAGCCCCTCAAGCCATAATATTTCCTTGCGCATTTGTAGGATTATACACCTTATAAAGGGGATGGAGATGGGAAAGTGAAAAGCAAAGAGCGAATCATATGGATCGGCTCATTGGTCGTGATTTTATTCGTCTCCTTATTCATTGTTTTTCAATATCAAAGTAAGTTTAACAACTTGGAGCAAGAGGAGACTAGTTTATCTAACCACAATACCCAACTGCAGCAACAAAATAGTGATTATGCCACTCAGATAGTGGAATTGAAGAGCAAGATTGAGAAATTTGAAGTAGCTAATTATGATAAAACGACAATGTTGGAGTTACAGCGTAAAGGATTTACTGGTCAACTGCAAGATATCGTTGTAGACCTCAAGATGCATCCCGAGTTGATTCCCTTCAAGGGTGTTTTGGGTGGCACAATGGGGTTTTATGGTGACAACGACATACATATTCTTACGAATAGGTGGGTATTTGCATATTTCCAAGATGGACATATTTCAGGACACCTGCTATTAAGGTACAATATAAATAGTGGAAGTATCTCATGGGAAGTGATTGATTCATACCTAGACGTTTAAGGGTAAAGGTGTTGGGAGTTGTACAAAGTGCTTGCTTGTAAAATTTTCTTTGTAGACGGCAGCTTTCTTAAGACAAATATCATTTGCCCAAACAGGGCGGAACATATCTTTTAAACCATAAGCAACTAAGCCGCTTCCTGCAAAAAATTCATGCATTGTCCATGGAGCAGACGCCAATCGGACTTTATGATACTTTTCCCCTGATTGCATCACGTCTACCTCCGTTCATTTGCAGTAAAATAACTAAATAACCCAAAGTAATTTTATTTTCACAAAGGCTACGGATGTCAACTTGTTAATCATATAGTATCAAACATATGTTCTTGATACAATGTTTTTTCTTGATAATCATACCTTGCAATTCACCTCAAAAAAGCTATAATTAGGAATAGGTGGAAATTAAAAAGTCGCCGTGACCTGAAAGTGTTAG
>LOEW01000281.1 GCA_001516045.1 Desulfosporosinus sp. BRH_c37 | reverse complement strand
CTATTGGCTTGGGTCTACGGGGAAGAAGCGCGGGAGAGACGCAGGAGAAGGACTGTTTGAGCTTGCATCTTCGTGGCGCTGTTTGCGTTTATTGACGCAAATGCACTTTGTGTGCTTTCTAGGCTAAGAGAAACTTCCTATTGGCTTGGGTCTACGGGGAAGAAGCGCGGGAGAGACGCAGGAGAAGGACGGTTCGAGCTTGCATCTTCCGTGGCGCTGTTTGCGTTTATTGACGCAAATGCGCTTTGTGCGTTTTCTAGGATAAGAGGAATTTCCTCTGGCTTGGCTCTACTGAAAGTGGGAATTTTTGCATCAACGTTTATTAATGCTGTAGTACCTACCTGTAGGTACACTTATAAGAAGTGATTTAGGGTTCCACCCAAAGGGTCCGGAACAAAGGATATAGGTTGGAAGGTGCCACTGCACAATATAATAGCCCCAGGGCAAGTTTTAAGGAATTCGCTCTGGGGCTATATCTGAATTTGTTTAAGAGGAATCTAGAACAATGGTTTTCAGGATGAATAGCTTTTATTATGCAGTGTTTTACATCAATGGGTAATGTGTCATATAATAGCACCATAAGAAGTGTATCCAGAGTTTAGACGAAAGGGTCCGGACGGAGCGATACAGGTTGGAAGGTGCGCCAGCTACACCGTGTGGGAAAAAAGCCCCGTGGTAGGTTCTTAGGAACTCGCCTTGGGGCTTTAGTTACGTAACGCCTAGGACATAGCTCGGTAAGACGCAGCTCTGTTTAGGTGTTGCACTGGTGGCGGAGGTAAAAAGCAAAAATAATTGGGATTAGATTTCGTTAAGTGAAAGAGGGGAAGAAGAATGAATCAAACCCAGGGAAAGAAGAAAATAACGGTTTATGATACTACCTTGCGAGATGGAGCGCAGGGAGAAGGGATTCATTTTTCTACGCAAGATAAGCTAAGTTATGTGAAACGAATCGAAGAGATGGGAAGTCTTCTTGTGGAGGCGGGTTGGCCAGGTGCAAACCCACGGGATGAGGAATTTTTTCTGCAAGCTCGTGGCTTACAACTTCCCCATGCACGCATCGCTGCTTTTGGGAGCACTTGCAAAGTAAATGAGTCTCCTGAAAACAGCGAAATATTGCTAAAGCTCTTGGCCTCAGGAGCGAAAACAATTACCATCTTCGGGAAGGCCTGGGATCTGCATGTCAAAGATGTCTTGCGGACAACTTTAGAGGAGAATCTGCGTTTAATTCGAGAGTCAATTTCTTTCTTGGTTAGCCAAGGGCGTGAAGTATTCTTTGATGCCGAGCATTATTTCGATGGTTTCAAGGAAAATCCGGACTATGCGCTGAAGTGTATCGCCGCAGCCCTCGATGCTAGGGCAACTATCGCTATTTTATGTGATACTAATGGAGGAAGTTTGCCTGCAGAAATAGCTCAAGGGGTGAAGGCAGTGATGGGGAAATTTGCACTCCAAGAGTTAGGAATTCATGTCCACAATGACAGTGGTCTCGCTGTTGCCAATACCCTTGTCGCAGTTGAGGCTGGTGTAACACAAATTCAGGGGACCTGGAATGGGTTTGGGGAACGATGTGGCAATGCTAATTTAAGTACTCTTATTCCATTGTTACAACTCAAAGGGGACTATACGGTTGTTTCGGATTCAGCCTTGTTAAAAATTACTTCTTTTTCTCGCTTCGTTGCCGAGTTGTCTAACGCGCCCTTTGATGAGAAGCAGCCGTATGTGGGCCGCAGTGCCTTTGCACATAAAGCGGGCATGCATGTGGATGCGATTCTCAAAAACCAACGGACCTTTGAACACATGGATCCAGCTGGGGTTGGAAATGAACGACGAATATTAATCTCAGATCAGGCCGGTAAGGCCAATATTCTAGATCGCTTGCGGCGTTTTGAACCGATGATTCGTAAAGACGACCCACGAGTTGAGAAAGCCATGATTGAGATTAAGGAGTTAGAGAATCTAGGGTTTCAATTCGAAGCTGCTGAAGGGAGCCTCGATCTCTTACTTTTAAGGATACTTGGGGGGCTAACTACTTCTCCCTTTGAAGTCTTAGATTATCATGTCTGGAGTGACCCTATGCGTGGAGAGCTAGATTCTGTAGCAGTAGTCAAAGTGAAAGTCGGTCAAGAATCGGTCCATATCGCTTCCGAGGGAAATGGCCCGGTGAATGCCCTAGATACGGCATTACGACAGGCCCTCATAAGTTTCTTTCCGGTATTAGGGGAAAGTGAACTAGTGAATTATAAGGTGAGAGTTCTTGATGGTGCTCGTGGGACCGAAGCCATAGTTCGCGTCATCATCGATACTCGCCTAGAGCGCGATGTTTGGGGTACGATCGGAGTGTCAAAGAATATATTGAAGGCTAGTGCTCAGGCATTACTTGATGCAATCAATTGGACGATTTACTGTGGGTCCGCGAGACACCTTCTCGACCATACGCTCGTTGAGCCAAACTAGGAGGGTCCACGTCACACGTCCTCAGCCGTGCATTCGTCGTGCCAAACTAGGGCTTTAATCCTTGATGGAAGCGGATTAAAGCTCTAGTTTGGCTACGATGACCGTAAAGGCGTCGGAGCGTGTGATCGCGGACCCTCTGAGCTAGTAATCGGTAGTAGGATGGGAAGGTCGGAAAAATACTTTGATCTCAAACATTTTTGACTGAGTAATAGGGTGCTCCAAACTCGAAGCCATGTTCGAGCTTGGAGCACCCTTTTCGTAGGAGGAAGATTGGAGAATTAAACGAAAAGTGGCATTTCAGTTCAAGGGAATGATTTTACTATATGTTTTTATTGAGGGAAATAGAAGGGGTGTCGAACTTGCGTAGTAATGGGGAAGATGCTACACTTATATGTATTCACAGTCGGGCTATAGGCTCAAGGCAATTCCTAGTGATGGAAGGGGAAAAGACAATGGCTGTGGGGCGAAATTCCTCGAGAGCAGGGAGAACCATTTTGCTCATTTTGATCGGTGCTGCTCTTGGAACTTTGGTTGGATTTGGCTTAGAAAAATACGGTATTTTTTCGCCGTTTTTGCGCCCAGCCGTCATCGATGTACCCTCCCATACTTACTTGGATTTCTTTTTTCTCTCGCTTTCCTTTGGTTTTCGCTTGAGTATAACCATCGCGACGATTTTGGGAGCACTCGGGGGATATTTATTGTCAAGGAAGGTGTAATATGCTGGTGCTTGCTTCTTCATCTCCACGGAGGGCTATGTTGCTTCGCGAGGGGGGATACCCCTTTGAGACTGTCAAGGCTTTTGTTTCGGAAAAGTTGCCTGAAGGGATGGTGCCGGAGACTGGGGTTAGAGAATTAGCTGTACGCAAAGCCCAAGCAGGTTTAACCCACTGGTTAGAACAGGGGGGTAACCTTCAGGATGTTATCATGGGGGCGGACACAATGGTGGTCCTTGATGCCCACATTTTAGGAAAACCCAAATCACTGGCAGAAGCAGAGGAAATGCTGCAAAGCTTAAGTGGTCGGACTCATGTCGTTTTAACCGGCGTGGCGTTGATTTCTGGGTCTGGAAGATTCGTTTCGGATGTGGTAGAAACAGTTGTTCGTTTTCATCAACTTGGAATGGATGACATTAAGACATATGTGGCCAGTGGAGAGCCGATGGATAAGGCCGGAGCCTACGGAATTCAGGGAGAGGCAGGGAAATTTGTCGAGTCCGTTGAGGGATCATTGACAAATGTCATCGGCTTGCCCATGGAATATCTCTCTGAACAGCTTAGGGCGTGGGGGATTGAGCAGACAAATATCGCTTCACGCGAGGTGGATGATGGGTTATCAACGTTTAAAGGATTTACCAGAGGACCTTCTACCACGTGAACGGCTTTATCAATTAGGTCCAGAAGCTCTGTCAAACCGAGAAATCTTGGCAATTTTACTTCGCACGGGCATCAAAGGAGAAAACGTTTTGACCCTTGCGGAACGCATTTTGGTAAACGTTGGTGGCCTTTCGGGATTAGGGAAGCTGACAGTTCATGAGTTAGCTCAAATACATGGTTTAGGGAAAGCGAAATCAGCTGAGGTAAAGGCCGCCTTGGAATTGGGGCGTCGTTCAGCTTCCGTTGACCCTATGTCCAGACCCGTGATCAATTCTCCCCAAGATGTCGCACACATTGTGATGGAAGAAATGCGTTTCCTTGACCGTGAACATTTCCGCGTTATTTCTCTATCGACTAAGAATCATGTTCTGGGAATCAGCCCAGTCTCAATAGGTTCGCTTAATTCATCGTTGGTTCATCCACGAGAATGTTTTAAAGAAGCGATCCGGCGTAACTCAAACGCCATTATTTTATTGCACAATCATCCCAGCGGAGACCCAACTCCCAGTCAGGAAGATATTGAAGTAACACGTCGTCTGGCAGACGGAGGGAAGATTCTCGGGATAGAGGTACTTGATCATGTGATAATAGGAGATAACCGGTTTATTAGTTTGAAAGAACGCGGAATCCTATAGCGAGGTTCGAGGTTCGTCGTTCGTGGTTCGATTTGTGAATTCGATTCTGCGAATCGAAGAACGGAATGAACTTTAAAGTTTTAAGTTTTTCGCGAACTCTGTTCGCTTCGATTCGAACCACGAATATCGAACTACGAACCACGATTACGGAAGGAGTTTTAGAAAACCATGTTTAGTTTTTTTAGCAAAGACTTAGGAATAGATTTAGGAACAGCCAATACTTTGGTTCACGTTAAAGGAAAAGGGATTGTAGTGCGAGAACCCTCCGTGGTCGCGATGGATATAACGACTAAGACCCCTTTGGCCGTCGGAGACAAAGCGAAGGAAATGATCGGACGGACTCCCAGCAATATCATAGCGATTCGTCCTTTAAAAGATGGCGTAATTTCTGATTTTAATGTTACGCAAAAAATGCTGAAATACTTTATTAGTCGAGCCCTTGGGACTGAGCACCCGTTTATACGCCCGCGCGTGGTTATATGCGTGCCTTCCGGTGTTACCCCAGTTGAAGAACGGGCGGTTAAAGAAGCAGCTATGGCAGCTGGTGCGAAAGACCCCATTATTTTAGAAGAGCCGATGGCAGCCGCTATTGGGGCAGGTCTTCCAGTCAGTGAACCGACTGGGAACATGATCGTAGACATCGGGGGGGGGACAACGGAAGTTGCCGTAATCTCCTTGGGTGGAATTGTGACAAGTCGTTCTATTCGTGTGGCTGGGGATGAAATGGATGATGCTATCATCGCTCATATTAAGAGACGGTATAATTTAATGATCGGATATAGAACGGCAGAAGCACTTAAGTTTGAAATCGGGTATGCGTATAAGCCCGAACCAGGAACCTATATTGTACGCGGACGGGATTTATTAACGGGACTTCCGAAAACAATTGAAGTCACCTCAGAAGAGATTCAAGAGGCTTTGCAAGAACCGGTCATGGCCATAGTCGACGCGGTCAAATCATGCTTGGAAAAAACTCCACCGGAATTGTCATCGGACATTATGGACCGTGGAATTATGATGGCTGGTGGCGGCTCTTTACTGCGTAACCTGGATCGATTGATCTCTGATGAAACAGGTATTGCGGTGCACCTGGCGGAGGATCCACTGTCCTGTGTTGTTATTGGGACAGGGACTGTGCTGGAACATGCAGATATCCTTCGTAAAATAGCCGCCTCGCAAAGGAGTTAAGTACAGCGGGGGGGAATTAAGGTGAGGAAAAGAGTTAATCTAACGGGAATTGCGGTTCTCGTTTTCTTTCTTTTGTTAAGTGTACTTATCAGTATTCGGTTAACTGGACTGGGTAGCCATTTCCCTAACCCCGTGGGGGGATTTTTGCAGAGCGTTTTGAGTCCGATAGAAAAATCAATTCTTCAGTTGGGGAACGAAATTAAGGATAATACGAAGGTAATTTGGAACTTCCGAGAAGTGCAAATTGAAAATGAAGCTCTTCTTAAGAAAGTAGACCAGTTAACAGGCGATAATTTACAACTAAAGGAACAAGTTTTGGCCGGTATGCGTTTTACGGAGCTGGATCAGGGGCAGTTTCGAAATCCAACACTCGAGAAATATGAAAAGGTCGGGGCTAGTGTTATTGACCGTAACTCTACCTCTTGGTATCGGACCTTAACCTTGAACCGTGGAAGCAAGGATGGAGTCGCAGCAAATGACCCAGTAATCGGCGCTTTGGGGCTCATAGGCAAGGTTATCTCCGTCTCACCGACCACCTCTGAAGCCTTGTTAATCCTTGATGGAGAAGGCCAAGTCAGTGCACTGGTGCGAGGCAGCGACGGCAGTGGAACCTTTGGTATTGTTCAAGGGAACTATAAGCGCGGTTCCCGTTTGACCTCAGACGGAAATTTACAAATGCTCTTTCGAAGAGAAGATAATGTCAATGCCGGAGACCTTGTGCTGACGGCAGGGGCTGGAGGGGTTTACCCCAAAGATGTCCCGATCGGAAAAGTCGTAGAAATTCAGCTCGACCCTACAGGGTTGCTCAAAACTGCTTTTATTAAACCTTTGGTTAACTTTGATTCTCTAGAAGAGGCTTATATTGTTAAAACGGCGGGGGGAAAATAATGCGTTATTTCTTGATCGTAATAATGTTTCTCCTGAGCTTGGTTTTACCGGGAACGGTCTTTCACTTTTGGTCATGGTCGGGAATTAAACCAGATTTACTGATGCTATTCACAATCTATATTGCCATGCACCACAGCCTCCCTTCTAGTGTTTGTTGGGGACTGGGCGCGGGTTTATTAGAGGACTTATATTTAGGGCGTTACATTGGCATGTATACGCTGACCCTTGCGCTTGTAGCTTTTTTTAGTTACTGGCTCGCCGAGCGCTGGTATCGAGAAAATTTTATTTTGACGACGTTCATGGTTTTTTTGGTTACTGCAGTGGGGCAAATTCTGATCGCCTTCTTGAGTCTAGGCACAGGGCTTCAATGGTCTCTGGGAGATATCGCGCACTTGGTGATGGGGATATCCTTCTATAATGCAGTCTTGGTTCCGATAACCTATCCTTTGATTCATAGGTCATTCCTGCGCGGATGGCTGCGCTATCGGCCGCGATATGAGCGCTAGCGAGGAAGTGTCTTAACACGGTCGCACACGTTCCAGTTGGAAGGGGCGCGAGACACGTCCTCGACCATGCGTTCGTCGCGCCAAACTAGAGCTTTAATCCTGATTTAAGCGGACAGAGAGGGTCGTGAGACACTTGTTCAGCCATGCGATCGACGTGCCAAACTAGGACTTTAAACCCCTGATGAAAGAGGGCAGGGTCCCCAGCCAAAGCGACATCCTTGTCGCATGGCCGGCGGGAAACGTCCTGTTTCCCGCCCTGCTGATGAAAGAGGGTTTAAAGCCAAGTTTGGCAACGACGACCGCAAAGGCTTCTCGCCGTGTTCTCGCGACCCTCTTCGCTTAACGGGCATGAGACTGTCCTCAGGGAACGTCCTGCTGATGGATGCAAGTCGAGGATGGTTCTTGACTTGCAGAGTTTACGACGAGGAAGGCAAAGCGAAAATTCATCTTCTACTAAGACCTGACGACGAATCAAGATTTGCCTATTTCCTTAGAACTAAGCCGGAAGTATCTTGGGCTAAAGAGCATGAAAGCGAATTCACGTCACAGAACGCGAACAGCGCACCGGGATTCTCGGCCGTTCCAGACCCCCGTGGGACCCAGCCAAAGGAATTTCTTAGCATAGAGAGCACGGATAAAGGAATTGCGTCAATGAGTGCAGACGCAAGGTGTGAAGAAACGCATTGGCGCACACGCAGGATGCAAGTCAGGGACCGTCCCCAGACTTGCAAGAAAATGAAGCACAAGAATCGTCCCCTTGCTTCCGCTCAGTCGTTCTAAACACCGTGGGGACCCAAGCCAGAGGAAGATTCTTGGCTTAGAGAGCGCGGAGAGTGGAAGCGCGTCAATGAGCGCAGGCGATGAAGCGTTAAGAAACGCATTTGGCTTGTCCAAGGATGGACTGATGTCGCGGTGCCAAGGATGGCATGGAGCGACGCGTACATGCAGAAAGCCCAGAGGTTATGCGTTTTAGCGGAATCACCAAGTGAATAGCGCTGGAACGTGTCGATCACGATAGTCTCCGGTGGAGACTATCGCCGAAGGCGCTGACCTACAACGAACACTTATCGCCGTAGGATGCCAAGAATCTTCCTCTCGCTGGAACGTGTGCGACCGAGCTAAGAACTGACTACTGAAAACGTATCAAAAAGGAGTTATCGATATGGATGAAAGAGAACGAAAGCCATATGTTCAGCGTATTGCGGGTTTAAGCATCGTCGTGATTCTCGTTTTTTCTATACTGGGCTTTAACCTCTGGCACTTACAGATTGCCCAAGGATCATACTTTGCCGCTAAAGCGCATGGAAATGTCATGAAGCTGGTAAAGGTGCCCCCTACACGAGGAGATATTGTCGATCGAAATGGTAAGCTTTTAGTGACGAGTGTACCCGAGTTCGTTCTCAACTTAGACTGGTTGGACTTGCAGCAAGCCAACAGCAGCAATTGGAAAGATGTGGTTCGGCGATTAGCGGGTTACATTGAAGACTATTGGCCAATTCCCAATCAATCAGTTGATTCGATCACTGAAGACATCTTGGTCAATATCCAAAATCATCAGTGGGAACGCTATCGCCCAGTAACGATTCTCGATAATGTTCTTCCGGTTCTCCAAGCCATTATCGCTGAGCATCAGGAGGAACTCCCGGGCGTGAGTGTGGAGGCGATTCCAGTTCGTGCGTATCCTCAAACAGTGCTGGCTGGTCAGCTCCTTGGGTACGTTCGCGAGATAGCGGATAAAGAGATTGACCCGTTTAATCGGAATGAAGATGCGCAAAAAGCAGGGTTTGTGTATGCACAGGGAGATTTAGTTGGTAAGGATGGGATTGAGAAATCTTATGACTTCTGGTTGCGAGGTGTCGAGGGTGTTCAACAAGTTGAAGTAGATAATAGCGCTCACCCTGTTTCCAAAAGCGTAGTTAACGCCTCTAAAGCGGGAGCCACAGTCCAACTGACGATTGACGCTGACTTGCAAAAGGTCGTGGAAGATAGTCTTGATGAGCGTATAGCGGACATTCAAAAGACTAATCCGAAGGCTCATTCCGGAGCGGCCGTAGTGATAGACGTTAATACTGGTAAGATTCTGGCCATGGCTTCTCGACCAGCAATGGATCCAAACGAATTGACTGGGAATATTTCTCAGGCTACATCGGACAAGTATTTCACCAATAAAGAAGCTCCAGCAGCTTCTCTTAATCGGGGGTTGTCCGGTACCTATCCTCCGGGATCGGTCTTTAAAATGGTGACAGGGATGGCGGCCTTAAAACTTAACTTGATGACTCCGTTTGAGCAGATTGATGATAGAATATCCTCCTTGGGAAGCCCTTGGTCTCAATCACAAGGTTTTCCTGAATGGGGAGGAAATTATTTTGGTCTAGTCAATCTGTCTAAAGGTCTAGCCAAATCCTCTGATATTTATTTTGAAGTCATGGGACGTCGTGTTTTTGACTCTAACCCAGAAACCATTAAACAAATCGCCAATGAATTCGGTTTAGGAGCGGAAAGTGGCATTGATTTGCCCAATGAATCGAAAGGAATTGCACCCTCAGCGGAATGGAAAAAAGCGTATCTTACTCCTATTTATGAGAAGTCGGATGCTGCACACATTAAGGCATTGGCAATGATTGAAGACAATTATGCACCCAAACTGGCAAATGCTTCAGATTCAATCGCTAAGCAGAAGCTGCAAACGGCTAAAGACTCAGAGATTAATGAGGCTAATGCTGTGTACAACGAAGCCGTCAGGCATCGTGAGCCTATCAGCTGGCAACCTTATGACAGTTACAATAATGCCATTGGGCAAGGATATAATACCTATACCCCTTTGCAATTGGCCAATTACACAGCAACCATCGTGAATGGTGGAAAACACTTTCGTCCGTATGTCGTCGATAAACTGTTGGACTCAAGTACTGGGGAAACGGTTCGAGAAAACCAGCCCGAGGTTCTCAACTCGGTATCCGTCTCTCCAGATATCCTGGATCATATTAAGCAAGGGATGCGCGCTGTCGTGACCGGTAGTGGGTCGAACACTGGGACAGCTCAATTTATCTTCGCAGATTTACCTGATTTTTCCGGTGGAGCTAAGACCGGAACCGCTCAAACTGGTAACGCTGGCACGGCCTTAGAAAATGTATACAATGGGATGTTTGTGGCGTTTGCTCCTTATGATCATCCTCAAATTGCCTTCGCCGGGGTAGTGGAATATGGGAGCCACGGTGGGGAAACAGCAGGTTACGTCGCCAAGGCGGCTTTTATGAAGTATTTTGGTTGGAAGAGCGCGAATGGGAGCTGAAAAGCGAGGAATTTTCCTCGTTTTTTCTTAATAGTTTTCAATAGTAAAAAGGGAATTGGGACAGGCTTGTAGAATTTATAGGAGGCATGAATTAAAGACAAGTGATGGGGGATTGTGCAGGTTGACACGGACTGAACATGTGGCACTTAAGGGCACTCGCGAGGGATTGGTATTGTACCTTGATCCGGCAGCGGACTTCGGAGTGCTAATGAAGGAACTCGATAAGCTATTGAAGAATTCTGTTCAATTCCTGGAAGGCGCGAGCGTACGGTGTTATGCTGGGAAAAAGGAATATTCTGAAGAGGAACACGCTAGGTTGGGGGAAATTTTAAGAGAGCAGCAGTTGGAACTCGCAGGATGGTTAACCTCGGAGGAAGTGTACGTACCGGGTAAGGCCCAATTACAGGCGACAGAGGACAAAGAAAAGCGTCTCAGGGAGGAAGGGATGGTAGAAGGAAGCTGTCTCTTTGTAGAGCGCACACTTCGTTCTGGGAAAAGCGTGCAATTTGATGGTCATGTTGTTGTTATGGGTGACGTTAATCCTGGGGCGGAAATTATTGCAACTGGTAACATTGTCGTTTTGGGTTCCCTTCGGGGGGTTGCCCACGCTGGAGCGACGGGTGAGCGGAAAGCTTTAGTAAGTGCTTATCATTTAGCCCCTACCCAATTGCGTATTGCCCATCTGGTGACTAGGGGACCGGAGGATGAAGCCGATGGGCGGGGTCCGGAAATTGCCAGAATCAAAGATGAACAATTAATTGTAGAAGCGGCTGGAATGAATGGACGGCTTGGCAAAGCCAGATAGCGCGATTCGATGTCCGAGGTTCGTGGTTCGAACTTTGAATTCGATTCTACGAACCAATATCGTGGTACGATGTTCGAGGTTCGAGCTTGAATTCGATTCTGCGAATCGAAGAACGAATGGACTTTCAAGATTTCTAATCAATTCTGCGAACCTTGTTCGCTTCAATTCGACATCGAACATCGAAAAGGAAAGGTGGGTCTAAATATGGGTGAGGTAATCGTAGTAACTTCCGGTAAAGGGGGCGTAGGTAAAACAACGACATCCGCAAACATTGGCACAGGTCTGGCTGCCGCAGGGCATAAAGTCGTCCTGGTCGATACAGATATCGGTTTGCGTAACCTAGATGTGGTTATGGGACTGGAAAATCGCATCGTTTACGATTTAGTGGATGTGACCAGCGGGAATTGTCGCTTAAAACAAGCACTTATTAAAGATAAACGTTTTGCGAATTTATTTTTGCTACCAGCTGCACAAACTAAAGATAAAACAGCCGTTAATCCAGAACAGATGAGACTTTTAGCCGCTGAGCTTAAAGAAGAATTTGATTATGCAATCATTGATTGTCCTGCCGGAATCGAGCAGGGCTTCCGCAATGCAATTGCCGGAGCAGATCGTGCGATTGTCGTTTGTACGCCTGAAGTCAGTGCCGTGAGAGATGCCGACCGAATCATTGGCCTTTTGGAAGCAGCGGAGCTGAGAAATCCCAAATTGATCATCAACCGGATCCGCCCTCAAATGGTTAAACGTGGAGATATGATGGATATCTCGGATATCTTGGATATTTTAGCTGTCGATCTTATCGGGGTCGTCCCAGAAGACGAGAGTATCGTCATTTCTACGAATCGTGGCGAACCAGCAGTTATGGATCAAACATCAAAAGCGGGTGAAGCCTACAGGCGAATTACTAGGCGGATTCAAGGAGAAGAAGTACCCCTGATGTCCCTTGATGTGCCCCAAGGGATTATGGATAGACTGAAGAGACTCGTCGGCATACGCTAACCGTTCGGTACTGAGAGGAGGAATTGTCCTTGTTAGAATTTATCAGCCGAATGCTTGGCAGGGAAAGTGCCTCGAGCAAGACGGTGGCTAAAGAACGTCTACGGCTCGTCTTGGTGCATGATCGTGCCAGCATATCGCCTGCCATGCTCAACAGATTAAGGGAAGATTTAATCAAAGTAATTTCTAACTATATGGAAATCGACGAAGCTGCACTTGAATTTAATCTATGTCAGGATGATCGCGAAGTGGCGTTAGTTGCTAACATCCCCGTCGTTAAGATGAAGCGGGACTACGCCGCCAAGGGACAATCTTAACAAATAAGGATTCGCTTAAGCATCTTGGCTTATAGAGCCTTTCAGACTTTAAAAAGTATGGAAGGCTTGATTTTTATTAAAAGCAGATCGTCTTGCACCCACTTTTCTGACCTTTGGACTTTGACTTCTGACTTTTGATTAGTTGTGTTATAATTAGGCATATGATAGAAAATAACAAGTCAAGATGGCATGGATAGACACTACGAGGTCAGATAACAGAGGCCAGAGATCAGAAAGGGACTACAATGATCTGACACCTCCGGCTTCTGACCTCTGACTTCTGAGTTAGAGGGGAACAGTTATGGATAGACGTACGCTAAAAAACTTGGATTTTTTATTTATCTTATTTACATTTTTGTTATTAACGGCAAGTCTAATAATATTAAGTACGGCTTCAATTAATGTTCTTAAATCAGATCCTTTACATTATGTCAAGTCGCAAGCCGTTTGGATTATGATCGGTATAGGCATCGCAGCGGTCCTTGCCGTGATCGATTATGAGAAATGGCGAACGTATCGGTGGTGGATTTATGGCTTTAACCTGATCTTACTCTTTGCAGTGATTTTCTTTGGAAACGCTGCCAAAGGGGCAACTCGTTGGATACCCACCCCTTTTGGTTTTAATATTCAACCTTCCGAATTTTCCAAAATCTTTATTATTCTTACCCTCGCGGATTTCTTGGCCGTCCGCAAAGGAAAGCTTAACAATTATAAGGATTTTATTATGCCCTTTCTTTTCGTGCTCATACCTATGCTACTCATCTTCAAACAACCTGACTTAGGAACCACCTTGGTTTTTGTGGCAATATTTATCGGAATGATGTTTGTTGCGGGAGCAAATCCCTGGAAATTCGGAGGGCTGTTACTGGGGGGCGCTGTCATTATGGGGGTAGCACTTTGGCTTCACTTCTCGACCAATCTTCCAGGCTGGCTACACTGGGCTCAAGGACTTCCCCTTCCCATGCAAGAGTATCAATTAAAGCGCCTAACCATTTTTATGAATCCAGCTGCTGATATATCCGGCGACGGATACCATATCATTCAATCGATTTGGGCCATCGGGTCTGGAGGATTATGGGGGAAAGGGTATCAAATGGGGACACAAGGCCAGTTGAACTTCCTGCCAGAGCATCACACGGACTTTATTTTTTCTGTCGTTGGCGAAGAATTTGGCTTTGTCGGGACGATCACCTTACTCTTCCTCTTTTTGATCTTTTTGCTACGCAGTCTAAGTATTGCCTTAAAAGCGCGAGATACTTACGGCATGTTGATCGCCACGGGTGTGGTTTCGATGTTTACCTTTCATATTTTGGTCAATGTTGGTATGACCTCTGGGATTATGCCAGTAACAGGAATTCCGCTCCCACTCATCAGCGCGGGCGGAAGTGCCATGTGGGCTAACCTGTCTGCAGTGGGATTAATGTTAAGTGTTAATTTAAGACGGCAAAGGCTTATGTTTTAGTCGATATTCGTGGTTCGATGTTCGTGGTACGAATCGAAGCGAACAAGTTCGCAAAATATTTAAAGCCTTGAAGTTAAACTCCGTCCTTCGATTCGCAGAATCGAATTCAAAGTTCGAATCACGAATCACAAACCTCGAACCACGAAATAGGTTCGCAGAATCGAATTCAAAGCTCGAACATCGAATAACGAATATCGCACCTCGAAATAGAACTGCAATAGCAGTTCTATTTCTTTTGCTCTCTCAATAGACTATTAAGGGATGTACGAGCCTAATCGAGGTTCGAGGATCGATGTGCGTGGTTCGAATTGAAGCGAACAAGGTTCGCAGAAGATTTTAAATCTTAAGATTAATTCTGTGCTTCGATTCGCAGAATCGAATTCACAAATCGTACCTCGAGCCTCGAACATCGAACATCGAACATCGAAAGAAGGTAGAGGAATGGATCCTTTTGAACGTTGGGATGATTGGGAATGGGAACGGGCAATTCAAGAAGTAGGAAATGAATCGGGGCGGGGAAGAACTACGCCTCGTCTTAATCAGCAACCCGGACGTCCTCGACGTCCAGTTAAGGCGGGATGGGGAAATTACCTAAAACATTGGAACGGAACTCAGAAGCGCACCATCTTAGCCGCGACATTATTCTTGTTGGTTTTCTTTAGCGCCAACAGTACAGACTCGTTTTCAGGTTCAATTTACTCAGTTTACAAAACGGCCATGGACTCGGGTAATTATTACGAGGCCTTAAATGGAATGGCTAAAGAGGCCTTGTCCCTAGGGGGCGTTGTTAGTAAGAATGTTCCAGTTGATGCGAAGATGAAAGGTCAGTTTTTACCTCCTATTTCTGGGAAGGTCGTCGCTGCCTTTGGAGAAGTGGGGGAAGGAGGAAGCAATGCTCTGGGTTCAATTCATAACGGGATTGACGTGGAGAGTGCTTTGGGGGTCCCAGTAGTTTCACCCGCAACAGGAGTGGTTACCTCAGTGGGAGAAGATCCCCAACTTGGGAAGCTTGTAAAAGTGGATTTTGGGGACGGTTGGACCACGGTACTTGGTAATCTTGGCGATATTTCGGTTGTCAAGGGTCAGCGAATCGAGAAAGGCAGCGTTCTTGCAACGGTAGGCCTTTCCGCGCCTTTGAAGAAGCCCTGGCTTCACTTTGAACTGAGGAAAAATAACGTGCCGGTCAATCCTATACCTTATCTTATCCCCCCGAAATCGTAGGGGCGGGATCGTGGTTCGATGTTCGTGGATCGAGGTTCGAATCGAAGCGAACAAAGTTCGCACAAAATTTAAGCCTTAAGTTTAATTCCGTGCTTCGATTCGCAGAATCGAATTCAAAGATCGAACCACGAACATCGAACCACGTACCACGATAAGGGTTCGCAGAATCGAATTCACAAATCGAACCACGAATATCGAACATCGAATAGGTTCGCAGAATCGAATTCAAAGATCGAACGCCGAACCTCGAACCTCGAACCTCGAACCTCGAACCTCGAACTTGAGGAGGGAGATTAATGGAACTCACAAAAATTTCTGGGGTGAGCCTCCGAATCCACCCCACGTTTCTCTTGTTTTTTGTCGTATACGGAGTCCTGGGTTTAGCGACCCAGGCTCTTCTAGTCTTTGGCCTAGTCTTCTGCCATGAATTGGCTCATTTATTGACTGCCCGAGCGTATGGATTTCGGGTCCTGGGACTAGAGCTGTTTCCCTTCGGAGGAGCAGCCTACTGTGATGACCTTTTTGAAGGGCGTAAACTTGAAGAGAGTATTATCGCGTTAGCGGGTCCTGCCTTTAACGTGGTCCTCTTATTTGGGGCCCAGGTGTTAAGGTGGCAAGGGGTGTGGGCGGGGGAACTCGCGGATGATTTTGTACGTTATAATTTTTGGCTGGCCGCATTTAATTTGATGCCTGTTTTACCGCTCGATGGTGGCCGAGTTGTGCGGGCGCTGTTCGCAGGAAATTTCGGCTTTGTCCGGACCACGAAGTTTTTGGCATGGACTGGCAAATGGCTGGGCGTACTCCTTGCCCTATATGGGATATTGTTATGGGGTCAAGGCAAATTTATTGAAGGTCCACTCACCTACATCATTTTGGGGGTATTCTTTTGGCTGGCAGGTAGTAAAGAAATCTCCTCGGCTCATATTACATTTCTCCGCCAATTAACACGTAAAAAAGAGGATTTTTTAAAAAGGGGGCTAATGAAAAGTCTTTTGGTAACCGTTCATAAGGATACTCCTCTTGTGCGGATCGTTGAGGAGTTTACTCCCGATCGATACGCTCTGATCTCTCTGGCGAAGGAAGATTTGGGGCTGGGTAAGATTTTGACCGAGACGGATGTGGTGGAAGGGATGTTACGGGAGGGGATTCGTTTTCCAGTTGGTAAACTCTAAGCACATTCAAGAAAATCACAAGTCAGTATGCAAGTCTATAACTCAGAGTTCAGAGGTCAGATGCCGGATGTGTCAGATCGTTGGATTACCTTTCTGATCTCTGGCCTCTGTTATCCGACCTCTGGAGACTTTAGGGATATTAATCTACTTATGATATAATTGAGGTCCACAATGTAGTACAAGGAGGCCTCGTTGATACCATGAGTAAATTTACTGCGGCGGAGATACGCCGACAGGTCGAACGGTTTTTACCTAAAGTCCTGAAGCCAAGTAGGTATTTAGGATCGGAATGGAACGCGATTAAAAAAGACTGGGCTAAAACTGAGGTCCAGATGGCCTTTGCTTTCCCAGACGTTTACGAAGTGGGGATGTCCCATTTAGGCACAAGAATCCTCTATCACCTGGTAAACTCGTTCCCGGAGTTTCTCTGCGAAAGGGTTTTTGCTCCTTGGGTGGATATGGAAGAGACAATGCGTGAGAAGGGGATTCCCCTGTACGCGCTGGAATCGTTTCAACCGCTCCAAGCGTTTGATGTTATCGGATTTACCCTTCAGTACGAAATGAGTTTTACTAATATCCTGAATATGCTTGATTTGGCGAGTATTCCAACGCGATGCGATGAACGCGGACCAGACGACCCTTGGATTATTGCTGGAGGTCCCTGTGCATTTAACCCGGAGCCCCTCGTAGGATTTATAGATTTTTTTCTCCTCGGAGAAAGTGAAGAACAGTTGCCTGAAGTGCTTCGCCTGATAGCCGAGCAAAAGGTTACGCCTCTTCCTCGGAGAGACTTTTTAGTGAGAGTTGCCCAGGTACAAGGGGTTTATGTTCCGGATTTCTACCATGTATCTTATAAACCCGACGGACGAATAGAGAAGATTGAAGCTGAAGGCGGCGTTCCAGCTTTTGTAGGAAAAGCCATCGTTCAGGACCTAGATCAAGCATTTTTCCCTACCAACCCGGTTGTTCCTTACTTGGAAATTGTGCATGATCGGATGATGCTCGAAGTAATGCGCGGCTGCTCAAGAGGATGCCGTTTTTGTCAAGCGGGTATGCTATATCGACCGGTTCGGGAACGTTCTATGGAAACCCTTCTCAAACAAACAGAGGAATTGGTGCGTTCTACAGGGTATGATCAAGTCGCACTCACCTCGCTTTCCAGTGGAGATTACTCCTGTATCCAACCCGTCATTGAGAGCATCCTAGAGAAGCATGGAGAAGAAGGAATTGGGGTGTCACTTCCTTCGTTGCGAGTCGACTCCTTTGATGTCGGTTTAGCGGAGACTGTTCAAAAGGCCCGTAAATCTGGGCTAACCTTTGCACCGGAGGCTGGATCGCAGCGCTTGCGTGACGTCATCAACAAAGGGGTTACAGAGCAAAATCTCTTAGAGGCTGTAGAGGCCGCCTTTAAGAAGGGATGGTCAACGATCAAGCTCTACTTTATGGTTGGGTTACCGACGGAGACGCAGGAAGACATCGAGGGAATAGTAGATTTGGCAAAAAAGGTTGCCAATGTTGGTACCAAGCTGGGACGGCGTAATATTAATGTCACGATTTCGACAAGTTTTTTTGTACCAAAAGCGCACACGCCGTTCCAATGGGAACCCCAAGAAGCAAAAGCTTCGGTGGATCTTAAGCAGAGGTATCTGCGAGAAAAATTGAGAGATCGCCGATTTAAATATAGTTATCATGATGTGAAGACGAGTTATCTAGAAGCGGTCTTTGCCAAAGGAGATCGGCGATTAGCTCCACTGCTTGAATGGGCAGTCCAACACGGAGCTCGTTTTGATGGTTGGGGTGATCAGTTCCGTGAAGATGTCTGGATGGATGCCTTTAAAGAGTTTGGCATCGACCCTCACTTTTACGCCAACCGGGCGCTGGATTATGATGATATCTTACCGTGGGAGCATTTAGAAAGTGGTGTGACGAAACAGTTCTTGGTTAGTGAACATCACCGAGCACTGCAGGAAGCCAAAACAAGCGATTGCCGACATGATGAGTGTTCCGGGTGCGGAATATGCCCGGGCAGAGGGGTTCAGATTGAGTTGAAAGGGTGAGTGCCATGCGGCTAAGAATCGCCTATACCAAAGTTGAAGATGCCAGGTATATCGCACATCTTGACCTGACGCGGGTGTTTGAACGTGCGGTCCGAAGAGCTGGGATTGCCATGTCCTATACGGAGGGCTTTAACCCGCGTCCCAAAATCTCCTTCGGCTTTGCTCTAGCGGTTGGGACAGAAGGGGAACGGGAGTACGTGGATATCGATATCCAACGCGACCTGGAATTGGGAGAAGTGCTGGGTTGTATTCAGGAGCAATTGCCACCTGGAATTCGACTGCTACAAGGACGAGCCCTGACCCAGGGAGCTAAACCCTTGATGGCAGTTCTTAATGCGGCAAGTTATAGGATCCGCATTCTAATGGCCTTGCCGATTCTACATGAACGTTTACAAGAGGCAGTTAGCGGTTGGCTCGCTCGGGAGCATGTGACTTATTCACGTTATACAAAAAAGGGGCCAACGGACAAGGACATCCGGCCATGGGTAAAGCGGCTGGCAGGGGAAATACGGGGGGACGAGATTGTCTTTGAGCTGGAGGTCGAGATGGGTAATGCCGGAAGTGTTCGTCCAGAGGAAGTACTCGCCAGCCTCAGGGAGCTTGAGAATTTACCGCTGGATATGGAGGAACTACATATTAGGCGGACGGGGGTTCATGTAAGTTACCAGGGGGAGAATAGCTCGCCGTTTGAGCAGCTTGCTGAGTAATGAGGGTCGAGGTGCGATTTGCACGTTCGCACTTCCTACGCCGGTAGGTTTTCTTTAGGGATCACGGCTTCGGCGATACTCTCCACTGGAGACTATCGTGTTCCATCGCTTTTCGCTTGACGAAAAGGCTAAAACTCATAACCCTTTTGCTTTCTGCATGTGCGACCAATGAGTCTCTTAACGCCTTTTCGTCTGCGCTCATTGACGCGATTCCTCTCTCCGTGCTTTACTAAGCAAATCGCACCTCTCTGCTTCGAAGCTGAGCTGCGCCGCCGGGCTAGGAACGGATGCTGGGCTGGGACGATAGGACATGCTTTCAAAGCATACTGCACCTCTGTATCGGTGCTGTGCTTGAGCCGCAGTTCTGGGATCGGATGCTTGGCTTGGACGCCTGGGATTTGCTTTGTTTGTGTTGGCTCGACGCAACGCTAGGACCTGCTTTCAAAGCATATGGCACCTCTGTCTCTGTACGGAACCCGGATACTCAGGCAAGGACCTTTGAGATTCGCTCCGATGCATACAGAGCAGAACTTCGCGCTTACAAAAGCGAGCCTCTTTGATAGAGTGGTTCGCCAAACTTGGCGAAAGGGGTGCTTGCATCAGTGGGGCGGAAAACAGGACGTTTTTGCCGGCAACCGGACAAGGATGTCCGATTTGCCGGGTACCCCACTCCTCTTGTATAAACCGCTTGGGCCCTAGTTTGGCCCACGACATCATGAGGTGAGCGTTGTAACGCAAGTTCTCTCAAGATTACTAAAGTTAAGTTCTCATTAGGAGGTGTGTTCGTATGAAACCCGCTAGTTCAGGATGCTTAAAAGAAATCGTCCTCCAGACCCAAAGCCAAGCCCAAAAGCTCCGGGCAGCCGTCTTTGAACAAGGGGATTTGATGGAAGTGTTCGAGGAAGAGGGCGGTTCATCTCATTTGGTTGGGAATATTTATCAGGGGCGAGTGGAGAACGTGCTTCCTGGTATGCAGGCTGCGTTTGTCGATATCGGGCTGGATAAGAACGCGTTTCTTTATGTCGGCGATGCGGTCCCGTCACGCTTTGAGGAGGATGAAAAGGCTTCTCCAGCTAATTCTGTTCGAATCGAGCATATCCTTAAACCTCGCCAGGAACTTTTAGTCCAGATTATTAAAGAACCAGTCGGGACGAAGGGGGCGCGGATTAGTGTCAATTTGACCCTTCCCGGTCGTTATGTCGTGCTTCTTCCTCAGGTGAGTTATATCGGTGTGTCCCGAAAGATTACGGTCACAGAGGAACGGGAACGTCTGCTTGATCTGGCGGATCAGGCTAAACCTGAAGGAATGGGTGTCATTATCCGTACCCTCGCTGAAGGGATTGATGGGGAAGAGATTGCAGAAGATATTACTAAGCTTGTGGCAATGTGGCTAGACTTACAGCCGAAGATTCCGCATGTTTCCGTGCCGGGTATTGTTCATAAGGATGTAGATTTAATTTCTCGACTTGTCCGCGATTGGATTGATCAAGATGTAGAAAAAATTACGGTTGATCAGGATGAAGTGGCTATCATTTTGAAGAAAGCTTTGCAACACATTGAGCATCCAGCGGCTAAGCACATACACGTTGTCACATCAGAGGACATCTTTGTCCGGTATGGTGTAGATGATGAAATCCGCAAAACTTTGCGCTCAAAGGTTTGGTTAAAAAGTGGTGGTTATCTAGTGATTCAACAAACGGAAGCGTTAATTGTAATTGATGTAAACACCGGGAAATACGTGGGACAACGTTCACTCGAGGAAACGGTGGTCCATACGAACCTTGAGGCTGCTCGGGAGATTGCGCGCCAGTTGCGTCTGAGAAACCTTGGGGGGATCATTATCATTGATTTTATAGATATGAACGCTAAGGAAGATCAGCAACAGGTGATTAATGCTTTGGAGGCCGCCTGTGCTCGGGACAAAACAAAGTCTCAGGTTTTAGGGTTGACTCAACTGGGGTTGGTGGAAATGACCCGGAAAAAAGTTGGTCAAACGTTAGCAGTGCGGTATAGCTCGCCATGTCCGACTTGTGATGGTAGGGGGAGGGTATGAAGGTATTTTAGCAGGAAATAGCTAATAAACAGAGAATATAATAAAGTAAATATTCTGAAAAGGGTACGGGTGCTTATCGTGCTGCTGCAAAAATCCATTAAAAAAGATAAAATAATTAGTCCCAAGGGTATAGATCTAACTGTAATTATGTTTACATTTACTGGTATATTGGTAGTACTTGGCTCCTTAGGATTTGGTCGTTTCAGTATGGCACTTATTCTACCGTCCATGCAAAAAGGTTTAGGGTTTACCCACTCCCAAATGGGTTTTATTGTGACAGTAGCTTTTTTAGGTTATTTATCCTTTAGCCTTGGATCGGGTATCGCGGCAGCACGTTGGGGCGCTAGTAAGATAATTACCTGTTCTCTTTTTCTGACAGGATTTAGTATGCTTTTAACTGGGTTGGGTTCAGGATTTTTGTGGCCTTTGATCTGGTTGGCTTTAGCTGGAGTCGGAATGGCTGGAGCAAACATACCAATCATGGCGATGGCTGTTGCTTGGGTGCCAACCGAACGTCGAGGCTTAGCCTCTGGGCTTCTAGTTTCAGGTTCGGGCTTTGGTCTGATAATCAATGGGTTTTTACTACCTAGGTTATTATCTGCTCCGGGTGGTCAAGGTTGGCGTACAGCTTGGATTTGGTTAGGTATAGCTGTAATAATTATTGGAATCTGGACCTACTTTAAATTAAAAGATCGACCAAGTAATTCGAGTATTACGCAAGTACCAACGAATCCCATTACAGAATCAATATGGAAAAAGATATTTATGATATTTAAGGAAAAACCGGTTTTGCGAAGATTAGCGGTAATATATTTTGCCTTTGGTTTTTCCTACGTGATTTTTACGACTTTTTTTGGAGCATATTTAACAGGAACTCGAGGTTGGTCTACTGTAAATGCCGGACGATTATGGTCTTGGGTTGGAATTTTTAGTATGCCGAGTGGGTTTGTTTGGGGCTGGGTTTCAGACCGGATAGGACGTCGATGGGGACTTTTTACGGTTTATGTAATACACGGTAGTTGTCTTATTGCCTTTGCGACTTCGCCGTGGGAAGAAGTTATCGTCATAGCTGCCTTGATTTACGGTTTAAGCATTTTTAGTGTGCCGGCAATTATGAATGCTACCTGTGGAGATGAAGTAGGAACCCAGTTAGCTCCTACAGCTTTTGGAGCAGTTACAGTCGCCTTCGGCCTCGGTCAAATGGCTGCTCCGGCAGTGGCAGGGGCAATGTTAGATATGGGTTGGGGTATGGTTCAGAATCTTTGGTTATCTGCTTTAATCGCATTTTTGGGTGCTTTAGTTGCTGTTTTTCTTCATCAGCCAATTTTTAAACGCATTACAAATTGATAACTTAAGAAACACCGAAGACTTGATGTTCAGCTTTAGCTGGACGAGTTCACTCCGGAGGGTCTTTCGTCATTCTCTAAGTGAAGGGCCCTATAGCCCCTTTTAAGAATCGATGGAACGGTTCCTTAAAGGTAAAACTTGCCTAACAATACATAGTTAATATATAATAGCTAGAATTTAAAACATAAATGGAGGCCAAATTAGTGGAAATCGACGATCTGGAAAATAAACAAGAAAAAAAGTGGTTGGTGATGGTGGGCGTTTCAAGGGCTCATGTTCATCTTTCCCAAGAACATGTTGAAATGTTGTTTGGACCGGGTAGCAAGCTGACTGTGCTGAGGGATTTAGGACAAGCGGGGCAGTTTGCCGCTAAGGAACAGGTTAATGTAGTTGGTACAAAAGGAGTTTTGCAACAGGTTAGAATTATTGGGCCGGCACGTTCCCAAACTCAAGTCGAATTATCACGCACGGATACCTTTCCCTTAGGTATAGATGCGCCGCTCCGAAATTCGGGTGATCTGAAGGACACTCCTGGGGCAGTTCTGATCGGAACCAAAGGAGTCGTAGTGCTGGATCATGGCTGTATAATCGCCAAAGCACATGTCCATATGTTAACCAAAAACGCCGAGAAATTAGATCTTGCAGAATCGGATCAAGTTAGTATTCTCCTCAAAGGCGAGAAAACGGTTAGTTATCAAAATGTTTCGGTAAGGTTAGTCAACGAAGGGATAACAGAATTCCATATTGACACAGACGAGGCTAATGCAGCTTTTGCGGACACCGGTGATATGGCCATGATTATTCATAAGGAGATTATATTAAAAGATGACTTGGGCAACGTCATTGATATTGATACTGATAATATTAGATTTGTCCCAGGCAAACCCTATGATTACTTTACCGAAAGAGGTATTCGCTTAATGGGAACAGTGTTTGAATATCCTGAGTCGGTTCAGGTCGAGATAGAAGAAAAACTTTGTAATCCAGAAGCAATAGCACCAAATAAATATTACCTGATCACGGCTGTGGAAAGTAACAATGCATTTGGGATCGCTTGTTTTTACTGGATGCCAGGTGTTAGAATGGCATATTTAGAGCATCTAGGTATTACGCCTGAGTACAAGGCCCGGGGTATTGGCGGGTTTTTATTTCATAAAGTCAGGTCCTTCCTTGAGAAAAACCATCCGGAGATCGAAGGAATTTTACTGGAGGTTAGGCATAATAAGGAACAGGATGACAGGAAACGATTTTTTAACAACTTAGGCGGAATTCCTATCGATACGGACTTTTATCCGTTGATTAAAACCAAAGCAGGTGAAGAATTCTCCCTCATGTTTAAACCGGAGACTGCAGATGCCAGACTTGACACTGCTACAATGGAAGTAGTTTCGCAGACTCTCAGCAAGATTTTATAATTTGCCTCAAGTCTAAATACCGACACAGCCCTTCGTCTGATCGGAATTATGCGCCCTGTCATTCTTGGCCAGCGCTAACAAGAAGGCTATTCGTGCGAAGACAGTGTCTTCGCACGAATTAGCCAAGTTCTCTTTAAACATTATTTTAGTAGTCAAATGGCTAAGTTATGCGAGAATAGAAATATCGTTATAACTAATGGAGGATTAAGAATGTTCAAGTTTAAAAAGTGGTTTGGGGCTAAGACAAAGGATTCAGAGCTTCCCAAGGAGGAGCATGTCGAAGTGACCCTATCGGAACAGGAAGAAGACAAGCCCGTAGATCCGTCTTATGAGCTACCATCAATCAACGAGGACCAAGTTAGTATCTCTGCCACAACCGTGTCGCCAGCTGATGGTGCATTAATAGTCGGTTTTTTTGTTAGCAATGGGCTAATTCAGAAGGTGAAGTTTGATACTGTGCCTCTGGTTCTAATAGATTCTGAAAAGCGAGTTCTGGCACGGCAGTCGTTTGAAGGAGATAGCATCGGCGAAATAGCAAGCGGGTCAGCAAAAGCTTGTGTTGTTCGTTTTGACCAAAATAATGTGTATGTAAAAGATGTACCTTTAGATTGTCAAGTATGTTTTGATGTACCGGCTAAACAAACCGAGGGTATCAGGATTGACTATCAGTTCTTACCTGAGAATATAAGCGAAGACCAACAACAAGAACTCGAACGTGCGTTAGCGGGACTACCTCCTATTAAACCCGGTGAGGTTAATTTTTCGCCACTACATGCCCAGATCACGCCACAAAGTGAGCTTCTGGCTACCGTTATTATTCGAAATGCTACTGATAAGATAATAAGGCTGGAACAAATACCGTTAGCCTTATTCGATGCTCAACATGTTGAGTTAACTCGTGCACAATTTGATATTGAAAATTTGACCATCGAGCCGTTGAAGGCTATTACATGGGCCTTTAATTTCGGTACTATTTCACAAGCTGAAGCTATTGATTTATCAAGTTGGTATATTAATGTAGTTCAATAAAAGAACAATTGGCAGTTGGAAATGCAAATTCCCCAAACCCTTATCAGGTTATGGGGAATGAGTTGAGTCCCAAAATACCCCTAAGGGAAGGAATGAGCTGACCTTAAGGGGCATTTTTATTAATTACATATGGAATAAAAAGTAAAATACGGTGAAATATAGGGCGTTAATTATTGCTAGTCATGTTAATTTATCTTGTCCAGCTATCTGGAGGATGTTTAAGGCTAATTGAAAATTAAGGCAGGATTGAAAGTCTTTTGGATCCTGTCTGGTAATCTCTTCAATGCGATGTAAGCGATATTTCAGTCCACTTAACGACATATTCATGATTTTAGAGGTTTCCTCAAGGCTACCATGGTGGCTTAGAAATTGTTGTAACGTAGGTATGAGTTGGGCTTGGTAAGTTTCATCATAGGTTATCAGGGAACCTAATTGGCTGGTAGCAAAGTGTAATAAGTCTGATGGATTTAAGGCGCTAAAAAGCAGAGCATGTGTACCAAATTGCTCAAGAGAGATAACTTGGCCTTGTTTTTTCAGGGCTTTTCCTATTTCTATGGCTTTTTGAGCGGATAAATAGGAATGGTAAAAATCAGACAACTCTTTACAGCTACTCCCAATACCAATAGTAAGCGTAACTTTTGGAAACTTGTTAGAGATTTGTTCAATAATATTTTCAGCAATTTGCCTACAGTCTTTTTCAGGACTATCCGGTTTATGTTGCTGGACTAGCATGATTAAATTATCACTTTTGTTGACTACCATTCCTTTACCTAAGTGTATCAAGCTAGATTGAACGGTGTTAAAGAAGTCTGTTTTAAATTGTAAAATCTTCTTGCCACTTCGTGGAGATGAGCTTACCAATTGGGTTAAGTTATCAATGTCTAACATCAGAACCCGATGAGGAAGGGTGATATCATAATTCAGTCCAAGTGCCCGTTTGATGATGGAATTGGGGTTAGGAAAATTTCCCGATAGTAAATCATCAACAAAGTCACCCATTAAGCGCCTTTCCACCGCGTTGATTTTCTTCTCTTCTAAGATTTTCAGAGCAAAGACACTAGCAGCTTGTTCTAAAATGATATTCTCTAATTCTGAAAAGGATTGCTCCGAGCGAAGTAATGAAACAAAACCTAGCAATTCACTGCCAACTAGGATTGGGGATACCAAGCGGTAAACTTGAATATTTGAATATTGACCAGTTATTTGGAAGGGGCGCTTTTGTTGAAGGTAAAAAGCGGAGGCTTTTTTGAAGGAAGGGTTGGTCCAAATTGAATGATATGGGGTCAGTGGATCTTTTGTGGCAGGTTGCTCAGGGTAACAGCTGGATTGTGGAACTAAATGACGATCTTCCAGAATTACAGTACATTTCATTAACTCCGCAAGACTGGCTGTGATTGCTTCTACACCATTGCCTTTCAAAATACATTGAGTTAGCCTTTCATGAGTTGAGATTATTCGCTCCAGAATACCGTTCTGAATCGTTATCCTGTGATGAGCTGCTTCTAGTTCTTCGCTGATTTTACTAACTTCATAATAAGCTAGTTCCGGGACTATTTCTTCACCCCACTCTTCAATTGTCTTACCGATAAAAGTACAATGCTTATCACCCTTGCCAACACATTTTTCCTCTTTATAAATAACTTTTTTTCCAATACAAGCAGAGCGATAGCCACCAGCGTATCCCACCAGCATCCAGCATACTGGCTCATTGTGGTGACCATAATGGAGGATGTGTTGTTCGGCCTCAAAAGAGTTAGTCCAGATCCCTTTAAG
>LOEW01000280.1 GCA_001516045.1 Desulfosporosinus sp. BRH_c37 | reverse complement strand
AAATGATACTTCGTGGCGAAGGAACGAGCTTATCGCCACACTGCAACTCATTACGCATACTCCTGCAGTGTGGATTCGGCAAGGAGCGACGCACATGCAGAACAGCCCAAAGGTTTTGCCAACGCTCGCTTCGTAATCAAGCGTGATAGCGATGGCGCTGTGGTGCGGCGTACAAGTTCACACCATCCCTATCTGGCTAAGGCTTTCCGGCCACGATACACTGCGCTCTCTCCAAGTTCCTCCTCAATTCGAAGCAATTCGTTGTACTTAGCCACCCGCTCGGTCCGTGCTGGAGCCCCAGTTTTGATCTGACCAGCATTGACAGCAACAGCGACATGGGCTAGGGTAACGTCTTCTGTTTCTCCTGATCGATGAGAGACGACAGCTGTATATCCTGCCCGTTTGGCCATTTCGATGGCGTCTAGGGTTTCGGTTAAGGTTCCGATTTGATTGAGCTTAATCAGGATCGAGTTGCCGCATTTTTCCTTAATTCCGCGAGCTAAACGCTCCGGGTTGGTCACAAATAAATCGTCCCCGACGAGCTGAACGCGATCTCCCAAGCGTTCAGTCATATTGCGCCAGCCTTCCCAATCGTCTTCATGCAGTCCATCTTCTATTGAAACAATCGGATACCGGTTGATCAGGCCCTCATAAAAATCAATCATCTCGTCCGAGGTCTTCTTGAGCCCCTCACCAGCTAAGTTATAGATTCCATTTTCGTAAAGTTCTGAGGCTGCCACATCAAGGGCCAAAGCTATATCTTCTCCAGGAACATATCCTGCCCTTTGAATCGCGTCAACAATGCAAAGTAGCGCATCTTCGTTAGATTCGAGGTTGGGCGCAAAACCGCCTTCATCCCCGACAGCGGTTGCTAGGGTTTTTTCTTTTAAAACAGCTTTCAGACTGTGGTAGACTTCTGTCCCCATGCGCAAGGCCTCAGCAAAGCTCGACGCTCCTACTGGCATAACCATAAATTCTTGAATATCCACATTATTATCGGCATGACTACCACCATTTAAAATATTCATCATCGGCACTGGAAGTTCTTTAGCATTAACGCCGCCCAAATACTGATAAAGGGGTAACCCGAGCGACTCCGCAGCTGCTTTAGCTGAGGCCAAGGACACACCAAGGATCGCGTTGGCTCCCAATTTCCCCTTATTTGCGGTACCATCAAGTTCAATCAATAGACGATCTAATCCTGGTTGGTCGAACGGATTCAATCCCTCAACTTCCGGGCTGATTAGTAGGTTAACATTTTCAACTGCTTTCAATACCCCTTTACCCATATAACGGGTAGCATCTCCGTCCCGAAGTTCCACTGCTTCAAAAGCCCCTGTAGAAGCGCCCGACGGGACAGCCGCACGACCTATGACCCCATCAGTAAGAACGACATCTACTTCCACCGTCGGATTCCCCCGAGAATCCAAAATCTCACGAGCATATACATCTGTAATAAAAGTCATTAAAATTTCCCCCTTTATTCATCTAATAAAACCCCAATTTAAGAGCTAACGATTAAAGACTTTCCAGTCATTTCCGCAGGCTTAGGTATATTGAGTAATTCGAGAAGAGTAGGCGCAATATCACACAGAGCACCGCCCTCACGCAACTTCTGCCCTTTAAACTTATCATCTACTAAAATGAAGGGAACTAAATTTGTGGAGTGGGCGGTCAAAGGAAGTTCTGTATCCGGATCCACCTTTTCCTCAGCATTCCCATGGTCTGCCGTGATAAGGATAGTCCCATTCATTTTCTGAAGCTCATCATATATTTCACCCAAACATCGGTCAATCGCCTCTACTGCTTTGACGGTTGCCTCAAACACACCAGTATGTCCCACCATATCTGGATTGGCAAAGTTGAGAATGATCACATGATATGTATTTTTCCTCAGTTGTTCTAGGAGCGTTTGGGTTAATTCCGGTGCACTCATATCAGGCTGAAGGTTATAAGTCGCAACTTTAGGGGAAGGGATAAGAATTCGTTCCTCAGCTGGATTAGGTTCTTCGATTCCCCCGTTAAAAAAGAAGGTCACATGGGCATATTTTTCCGTTTCTGCAATCCGCAACTGTTTTAACCCATGTTGGGAAAGAACTTCACCCAACGTGTTTCTCAAGTTTTGTTGCGGGAATACGACTGGCGCACGGATAGTGTCCTCATACTGAGTCATACACACAAAGTGGACTCGTTGGTGAATGGGGCGTGCAAACCCTGTAACCTCATCGTCTACGAAGGCATGAGTGATCTCCCGCGCCCGATCTGAACGGAAGTTAAAGAAGAGCACACTGTCTCCATCTTGAATGGGCCCCACAGGTTTTCCGTCCACATCAACAATCACCGTCGGAACTACGAATTCATCCGTCACACGCACATCATAGGAACTCTCCAGCGCTGCTAAAGCACTAGCCGCGCATTTCCCTTCGCCTAAAGCCAAAGCCTGATAGCCCTTTTCTAGGCGCTCCCAGCGATGATCTCTGTCCATTACGTAGTAACGGCCACTCACAGTGGCAATTTTTCCAAAACCAAGATCTCTAATTTTTTGTTCTAGTTGATTGATATAAAGTTTGGCACTCTGGGGCAAAACGTCGCGACCATCGAGAATGACGTGGATATACACTTCTTCTAGGCCTTGTTCCTTGGCCATCTCCAGGAGGGCAAACAAGTGCGCAATATGGGAATGAACTCCTCCGTCAGAGAGTAAGCCCAAAAAGTGGAAGGCCTTGTTATGAAGGCGAGCACTATCCATTGCTTCGATAAGGACAGGATTCTTAAATAACGTTCCATCCTTAATCGCTTTATAGATTCGGGTTAGTTCCTGATAAACTACCCGCCCAGCACCTATATTCAGATGCCCAACTTCGGAATTTCCCATTTGACCATCTGGTAATCCTACGGCTTCTCCCGAGGCCTGGAGGAAGGTGTGGGGGTAAGCTTTTTCCAACTGCCGAAAGTTTGGCAAATTTGCTTGGGCGATGGCGTTTCCCTCGATAGCATCACGATGACCCCAGCCATCTAAAATCATGAGGAGAAGTGGTTTAACGTTCATTGCTATATTCCTTCCACGCGTGCCACAAGGGGATTTGCATTGAGGATGAGCTTGCCAAAACTTATCGGATCCAAGCTTGCCCCGCCGACTAGTGCGCCGTCAACATCAGGCTCAGTCAAGAGCTCGGCAATGTTATCTGCCTTGACACTACCACCATAGAGAATGGGCACTTTCTCAGCAGCAAGTCCCATGAGACCTGTCAGTGTGGCACGAATCGAGGCACACATTTCTTGGGCGTCTTTGCTGGAGGCCGTTTTCCCAGTGCCAATTGCCCAAATCGGTTCATAGGCGACAATAATTTTGCTTAAATCTTCAACCGATAAGCCCACTAGAGCACGGGTAACCTGCCCTTGGACCCTCTCTACTGCTTTACCTTCTTCTCGAACGTTCAAATTCTCCCCACAACAAACGATGGGGGTTAATCCCACAGCTAAGGCTTTCCGTGCTTTCTTATTGATCTCTTCGTCCGTTTCCCCAAACATCTCCCGACGTTCAGAGTGGCCAAGTATCACATAAGTACACGCAACATCAAGCAACATCTGAGCTGAGATTTCACCTGTAAAGGCACCCTGGTCTGCCCAAGCCATATTTTGAGCACCTAAGTGCACAATACTTTCTTCAAGTTCATTCTTGAGGGGATAAAGAGCCGTAAAAGGAGCACAAAGAATAATGTCGAGTTCTGTAACGTCCTTAACTTCTTCAATAAACCTCACTGCATAGTCTGTTGCTTCGTTTACTGTTTTAAACATTTTCCAATTGCCGGCGATGACCGGCCGTCGATTTGCCATCTATAATACCCTCCAATTCTTAACAAGGCGCGAGGTTCGATGGACCAGGCATGACATTCTAACCTCTTTAAACCACTAACTTCGTGCCTCTAGCTTCGCATTAAGCTTTTGATTGAACCTCGCGCTTCGCATTACCTATAATTCAAACGTTCCCCCGCCGTCTCCCCGCCAAGGAGTGCTTTTCTACTAAGCGAAAGCATCAGTGAAGCCGCGTGTCCAGACGGGCACCGACGGTTCGCACCCCCGTAGTGCGCCGCAGGGACTTGTCCATGACTCAAACAGGACGTTTGAGATTAGTAGCGCCGCCGTGACGATAAGCGGACGAGCTTATCGCAACACTGCAACTCATTACGCATACTCCTGGCAGTGTGGATTGGCAAGGCGCCGTGATGGACTGATGCCACGGTGCCATGGATGGCATGGAGCGGCGCACATGCATCTATCCCTGAGGTTCGGACGCGCTCCGCGAACCGTTCTAGCCCTTCAGCGGCGTAACGTGCTGACGCGTGCAGACAAGCGCTCCTCGGACAGTCGTCACCACCACAAAGCGCCACCTCTAACTCCAAAGCCTACCCAGAAGGAGCGCTTTTCTGCTAAGCGGAAGCATCTGTGGAAGCCGCGGTCCAGACGTGCGCCGACGGTTCGCGCCCCCGTCAGCGCGCCATTGGTCGACTCGTGGTTCGTGGTTCGTAGTTCGAAATTCGTTCCCTTGTAAGCCTGCGGTCCGTTCCCCATAAACTAAGCCAGAGGAGCGCTTTTCTGCAAAGCGGATGCGTCAGTGAAGCCGCGGTCCAGACGAGTGTTGACGGTTCGCGCCCTCGTCAGCGCGCCGTTGGTTCACATGCATTCTGCTTAGAGGTTTGGCGCGCTCGCGAACTGTCCAGCTTGTCAGCGGCGTAACTCGCAGATGCGTGCAGATAAGCGCTCCTCACGCCTCGTTCAGCGCGGCAACACCAGGTAGCACTTTCCCTTCTAGAAACTCTAGTGAAGCGCCACCCCCTGTTGAAATATGGGTCATCTGATCCGCAACGCCCATTTTCTCCACCGCTGCCACAGAATCCCCACCGCCGACAATCGTTATCCCCTTACAATTCGCGACCGCCTGGGCAACTCGCTCTGTTCCTTTGGCGAAGGCATCCATTTCAAAGACACCCATTGGACCGTTCCAGATCACCGTCCGAGCGGTCGAAATCCGGGCGGCAAACCTCTCAGCACTAACCGCACCGATATCTAAGGCCATTTCACCCTCTTGAATTTCCGAGACTCTCACTGTATGGTGAGGAGCATCCGCTTCGAAGGCAAGGGCTACCACCACGTCGATTGGCAGTTCTAATTCAACCCCCTTCGCCTTAGCTGTCTCGATGAGTTGCTTTGCCAATTCCACTTTTTCCTCTTCGAGAAGAGATTTTCCTACATTATACCCTTGTGCTTTTAGGAAGGTATTCGCCATCCCTCCCCCGATAATCAAGGCGTCGACCTTATTTAGGAGGTTTTCAATTACACCAATCTTATCGCTCACCTTGGCACCACCAATAATGGCCACAAAGGGTCGTTCGGGCCTTTCCAAAGCGTTGCCCATGAATTCGACTTCTTTTTGCATTAGCATTCCCGCAACGGCAGGAATAAAGTGTGTAACCCCTTCTGTGGATGCATGAGCACGGTGGGCAGTTCCAAACGCATCGTTGACAAAAAGTTCGGCAAGCGAAGCCAAGTCACGGGCGAAGGTCGGATCATTTTTCTCTTCTTCCGCATGGAAACGGACATTTTCCAATAATAGAACCTGCCCGTCTTGCAGCTTGCTTACGGCCTCCAAAGCTACATCCCCTACGCAGTCCCCAGCAAGTTGCACCTCTTGCCCCAACTGCTCGCTCAAACGCTTGGCAACGGGTGCCAGGGAATACTTAGGATTAACTTTTCCTTTAGGACGCCCATGGTGGGAAGCTAGGATGACACGAGCTCCTTCTTTTATGAGATATTCAATTGTGGGAAGAGAGGCGCGTATCCGAGTATCATCCGTTATTTGTCCCTGTTCATCGAGCGGGACATTAAAATCTGCGCGGACCAACACTCGTTTTCCTCGGACCTCCTCATCCTTAATGCTTTTTTTGTTCATGTAAAAATCCCCTTTCACTTTGACCCAAGGGTGGTGGGGTCTGACTATTGGCGAATAGTCTCCTTTAAAATATACATTAGTATACCGAAAAAATAAACTTCTTACTCTTGTGAACTTTAATTATTCTAACTGTTACTAATTCTCCATCAAATCGCGGTTTCCTGCCCGCTTCACAATTGTTCGTTAATCCTCCCAATCTTTACTGCGTTCAACTGCTTTTAGCCACCCTCGATAAAGTTTCGCCCTCAGCTCCACGGACATTTTGGGCTTAAAGCAACGATCCATCCGCCAACTTGCCCGGATTTCCTCTTGATCCTTCCAGAAACCCACAGCTAACCCAGCCAAATATGCTGCACCCAATGCCGTAGTTTCTATGAATTCTGGGCGCTCCACAGGGACACCTAGGAGATCCGCCTGAAATTGCATTAATAAATTATTGACCACGGCACCACCATCCACCTTTAAGGTCGACAGAGTCATCTCAGCATCCTTTTCCATCGCCCCGAGGACATCTTTTGCCTGATAAGCCATCGCTTCCAAGGTCGCACGAATCAGATGAGCCTTCGTGGTTCCCCGAGTTAATCCAAATATCGCACCACGAGCGCGCATATTCCAATAGGGTGCTCCCAACCCCGTAAAGGCTGGAACAACATAAACGCCGTCTGTGTCCTCGACCGTGCTCGCGAAGTCCTCGGACTCCTGCGCCGATTCAAGGAGTTTGAGCCCATCCCTCAACCACTGAATTGCTGCACCCGCGATAAAAACGCTGCCCTCTAACGCGTATACAACCTTGTCGTTCAGGCCCCAAGCGATTGTCGTCAGCAGCCCGCTTTTGGAGGGGACGGCACGTTCACCGGTATTCAGAAGCATAAAGCAGCCTGTTCCATACGTGTTTTTCGCCATCCCGGGTTCAAAACACATTTGTCCAAACAAGGCGGCCTGCTGATCCCCGGCTATCCCGGAAATTGGGATTAAACTCCTACCAAACAAGCTGAGCTCTGCTTGCCCGTAAACCCCGCTTGAAGGTTTCACTTCAGGCAACATGCTTCTGGGAATTCCTAGTTCCGTGAGAATTTCTTCGGACCATTCTAACGTATGGATGTTATACATTGAAGTGCGTGAGGCGTTGGAGTAATCAGTAACATGCACTTTGCCGTTCGTTAATTTCCAAACTAGCCATGTATCAATGGTCCCAAACAATAGATCACCAAGCTCAGCTTTCTGACGGGCTCCCTCCACATGATCCAACAACCATTTCACCTTTGTCCCTGAAAAATAGGCATCAAGGACCAGCCCAGTCTGCGATCGAATCGTTTCCTCCCACCCTTTAGCTTTTAAAGCTTCCACAATTTCTGTTGTCCTACGACATTGCCAAACAATGGCCGGATGAATTGGTCTTCCAGTAGCTCTCTCCCATACCACGGTCGTCTCCCGCTGATTGGTGATCCCGATACCCGCAATTTCTTCCGGTGCTACACCTGTCTGCGCTAGCAGTTTAGCCATGACCTCATATTGGATGCTCCAGATTTCCTCCGCATCTTGCTCCACCCACCCGGGTTTAGGGTAATACTGCGTGAATTCCTTTTGCGCGACTCCAATTACTTCACTCTTCTGGTTAAATAAAATCGCCCGGCAGCTCGTGGTACCCTGATCTAACGCTAATATGTATTTTTTAGACATGCCCCACCTTCCCTCCTCGGACATTCTCGTGGTTCGTGGACAGCCAATGGGCATTGGCCACTAATTCGTAAATTACAGTATCCTTCTTTTGTAGATTCCATGTCTAAAGCAAATTTCCTGCGTGCTCTTACCTTCTCTTTCTCTTTTCAGATCACAGTGTTCAGCGTTCAGGCCCGCATTCACCCTTAGCATTAATAATGCCTATCAAGTTATTCCATAGGCTTTCATAAGAATCCAAATCGGATGTTGCGTCTTGACCCTTGAACCGTGCTGAATTTGCACCTGACATCCTCCACATTCAGTTATCATAGTTTCGAATTCTCCATCTATCACACCTTGCTGGACTCGATCAAACAAGGTGTTTCCAATCATCATCGCTAAATCGTACTTTTCTTGTTTGAAACCAAAACTTCCGGATAATCCACAGCAACCCTCATCAAGATCGTTCACACTCACCCCTGGGATTAAGCGCAATAAACGTAAAGAGGGCGTCCCGACCCCTTGAGCCTTCAGATGGCATGGAGCATGATACCCCAGCGAGACCGGTACTTCTTGAAATTTTTCTCGGAGTTCACCCCGTTCATGTCGTTCCCAGAGAAATTCAAATAAATCATAGGTCTGCTGCCCGATACGATTCGCCCCCAAAGTCCCAGCCTTCGGATATTCTTCCTTCAGTGCTAAGCCGCAACTTGAACAGGCGGTGATCACGGGCAAATCCTCCTGTAAATAGGGTTTCATAAGCGCCATATTTTTCTTGATAGTATCTCTGCCCTCATGGAAATGGCCATTGGCTTGAAGGGGAACTCCACAGCAGTGAAAGGCTGGAACGATCACTTCATACCCGTTGTGCTCCAAGACTTTAACGACCGCCTGACCCGTTAATGCATCGTTGTAGGTGACAAAACAACCGGGAAAATAAACAACTTGTTTACTCGGTGGAACAGATTTTACTGCAACGTCTCCCTTTTTCCGTTTTACTGATGTCCCTTTCAATCTCGAATAATAGGCTGGTAACGGGGCAACTCGACTAATTCCGAGAGTTCGTTCCATCAATCCGCGAACAAACGATACACCGAGCACGGTATTCGTTAAGCTTGGCCAAATCGTCCCTAACCATCCCAAATATTCTGCCCGCCCTAGGACGAGCCCTCTAAGCCAGTGCTGAAGAGTTCTGGGCTTCAATCTTCCACCCAAAATCCATTCTGTTTTTAGAGGATAAAGGGCCCTTTCCCGTGCTCTCAAAATCATGTCGGTTATTTTCACGCCTGACGGACAAGTGATTTCGCAAGTTTTACAATTCGAACAATACTCGATCGACGAAGGATCCATTTCCAAGCCCTCAAGTCGGAAACGCTCAGCATCCGGTCCAATACTTTTCGGTCCCGGGAAAAGTGGATACACCGCGGCAACTGGGCATTGGGCAGTACACGCACTACATTTGATACATGCATCTAAATTGTTTACCCTGTCCTGTTCAAAACCCATATTTAACGGCATCCTTTCTATATCTTCTCTCCAGCAAACCATCCAGAAGCCAGCGAAACCCCACCACCGCAGTGTTCTACCCACGGATCCCAATGCGCAAGCAGGCGGCCGACCACCCGAACATTCTCCAGAATTACTTGATTACTTTGTGAATCAAAGGGACGAAGTTCGCCATCCACTTCTAATCCGATCCGCGCATACGGTTGCTCACCCAGAAATTCCGCGCTCGTCCATGCTGTGGGGATAAATAAGGGGAGCCCAAATGCCCTCTCCCAAACAACTTCGGGTGTCACTTCAATTCCACCACCAAAAATCCCACCCGTTGCGAGGATGAAGGAGTGGGAGGTAAACGCCGTATCTTTACCTTTACTTTGGATAATAACTTTATGACATCGGTTTCCATGACGCTCTACATGCTTAACACCGCTCCCCACGAGTAGCTCTCCACCTAACCCTCGAAACCTTCGTTTTAGACCCTCGTAAAGGGTATGCCCACTGGCTGAAGGCGGAAAGGCCGTCAGCTCCACGACGGGAAATGGCGCTTCAGCTATAACTTTCTCTAACGCCTTTGAAAACGAGGTTACCAGTCCTGGAAAAACAACGACAGATTTCCCATTTCCGGCATTCCTTTGAATTGCGCTCCCCCCTTGTATTACATTAGCCTCATAGAATTCGGAAGCCATCTCTTGTGCAAGGCGATCAAGGAAATCGTTTAAGAGCTTAATTCCTTGAACCGATCTCCAATACTTTGCATAGTCCATACCCGCCACTGACTTTCCCAACTCATGCCAGGGTTCGAACTTGGCTATACGAAGGGGGTATAAGACCACTATACTGCGTGGATAAGACCTTTCTAAATTAGACTTTATTACTTCTGGGAAAAAGTCTTTTAATCCCTCAGGAACTACCAGCACAATCCGTTGGGCATCTTGAAGCGCCCCCGCATTGAGCCCCTTAGGCACAATCCCAGCTTTTCTAGGTGTGCCCAGGGGGGTAAGTACTTGTGGACTTGCTCCCCAATTTTCCTGATATTCTGGGAAAAGCGTTTGGAAGTATTCTATTCCTGAGCGTACCGCCCTTTCGCCCAATAAGGAATAAGGGTGTTTTTCTTGGTTAACTAATTGTTCCACATCTCCAAAATCCATGACCCCTGAACTGTAAGTCAGGCTTCCTACCCCTTCAGAAATGATTAAGATGCGCTTTCCCCTTTCAGATGCCCGAATTCCCGCCAAGAGGCCCGCAAGTCCTCCTCCGACGATAATCCCATCCCACATGGAAGTCCTCCCCTCTCCTTCACTCCTGATTTTTGTTCGGTTCAAGTATACTGGCGTATATGGCACGGGTTAATTCTGTTTCACGTAGCTGTTGCCCCCAAAGAACCGGACGGATTCCCTTCCAGCGCTGATTGATAAAGCGCTTTAACTCATCTCTTAAGGGGTCATATTTCCCTTTCTCTTGCCATAATAAAGGCAGGGCACGATAAGTGCAGAAGGCCCCTTGGCAGGTCCCCATACCTAGGCGCGTTTTACGCCGAATGTCTGCCAAATTATGTGTGTTTTCATCGGAAGCAACTTTCTCAACTTCAGCGACACTCACCATTTCACATTCACAGAGCATTTGCCCTTTGCGGGGATCGTTCTGAATCTTCATCAAAACGTCCTCAGCATCCTCTCCCAGTCGTTCGAGCATTTTTTCAGCAGCCGCACTAGGCAAGAAGTGGGAGGCCTTTTTTCGAGTAGTTTCTGAGATCTCTGGAGACAAATTCTCCCCGGCAGTACGACAAGGGGTTGTATTGCCCAGTTCTTGAGCCACCCAATCTGAAACCTTCTCTGCCATTAAGCGATACGTGGTAAACTTACCTCCGACAATACTAATCAGTCCACGAACCCCATCTTGAAGCTCGTGATCAATTAGGACGAAGGTTCGACTGACTTCACGCCCTTCTTCTGCAGCACCCGGAACCTCACTATCCTCTCGATGAAGCGGCCTCACTCCTGCAAAGGCCCGTATGATTCGATGCCCCTGTAAATTTGGGAGCATCGTCCCACCCACCGCTAACAACTTCTTGACTTCAGCCTCTGTAGGTGAGTTTTCTTGCGGAGTACCCACGATTTCAGAAGTGGTCCCCAAAATCGTAATTGTTTCATGGGGAACAAAAATATCCCCATCACTCGGTGGATGCAATCGATTAATCACGCGTTGAAAAAGGCGTTGATTAAAAGCTAATAACGTTCCCTTATCACAAATAACGTCTAAAGAAACCCCTATCGAACCAGCAATCTGAGAAGCCCATGCCCCAGCAGCATTGACTACTACCTCACAACGCACGATCAACTCTTCTCCATTCAACAGGTTCCTAGCTGCCACACCAATTATTCTTTTGTCCTCAAGAATAAGCTTTTCCACGTAATGATAGGTTTTAAAGTCTCCCCCATAACGCTTTGCGGATTTAGCATTGGCCCAAACGAGCTTAAAGCCATCTACCGTCGCATCAGGAACTTCGAAAACACGCAGGACTTCTTTGCTCATCAAAGGTTCCTTCTCATACGCCTCAGAGGGAGATATTTCACGGATGGGAATTCTCGCCTGAGTACATCCCTGTATCCACTGCTCTTCAAACTCTGAATCATCTTCTTGCATTTGTACAAACCACCCACCAGTATCGGAAATGCAATGAGCTGCGATCTTCTTCAGGATCAGATTCTCAGCAATGCATTCCGTGGCTGACACAGGGTCCTTAACTGCATAACGTGCACCGCTGTGTAATAAGCCATGAAAACGAGAGCTTGTTCCGTGTGCTAAATCTCCTTGTTCCAGCAGTAACGCAGAAATCCCTCTCATACTTAAATCACGCAAAATGCCGACACCCGTGGCCCCTCCGCCGATAATTACAACCTGATAATCTGACATCGAAGCCCCTCCTTTTTTGCACAATAAAAGCCACTGGCGGAACCGTATACGCTCCTCTCCAGTGGCTTGTCTACTTTTCTCAGCCTTTTTACATCAAATTGTTGATAATTCTGCATAGAAACCTCAAATTGAGGTCAAATTCTATGCATCCTATGGCGATAGTGTAATTACCAAAGCTCTAGTACGATAACGACGGTTGTAGCATTGAATTAAATGAAAGATCAGCTTTGAGATTACTACTTAAAGGAGACTGTTTGGAAAGATATCCGTTGAAACTTAATTCTGTAACCCCCTGAACGTAGAAAGAATCATAAGCTGCATATATTTGAAAATTGTATTCATCTAATAAATGTTCAAATTCATCGATTTTGGTAGATGAAATAGTAATCATGGGGTTACTCGTTTTTAGTAAATCAAATGATTGATTAAACAATTCATTTCCCAAGCCTAAACCTTTAAAATTATTATCAACCCATAGTGTACATATTTTCTTTTCAAGAAAACTATTTTTCAAAATAGCTATGGCAACAATTTCTTGAGAAATAACTTTTAAGCATAAAAATCTCTTATTATAGTAAATTCCAGGGACAACGGTATGATTAAACCAATGCCTGAAATTAGGATAATCTCTAGAAACACTTGATAATTGACAAAAAGATTGTGTTAAATAATTAAAAGATTGTGTTTCAAGGAAGCTCCTATTAATAACGATTGATTTAGTGACCATTATTTTTTTACTTCCTCTCTTTTTATTATCTGTGTATCAACTGTTCTAATATAGATTTAATGCATTCAAATAAAGTATTACTGATTAAATTTAGTATTATTGTTATAAGTGCTAATATAAACAGATATCTAACGATAGTCTTTTTATTATTCTGCTCATATTGTGTTTTAATCATGGCATTAATATGCGTATTTGCTTTATTTTTAATTGACCATTGGTAGACTAATATATGCGTCTTATTATCATTAGGTTCTAAAAACGTCTGTTCATTGTTAATATTTATGTATTTGTACCATTGTTCTTTTTCAAGTGTTCTGCACCGATCCACAGGTCCATGCGATGTAAAAAATACATCTTCTCTGGAACTACACATAAAGAAGAAATGAAATTTGATAAAGTTAAATTGCCCTTTATTCATATCTGCAATCAGAAATCTTTTATCGATATTACGCTTTTCATTTACTCTAAAATCTATAATTTCCGTACTGGAAAACGCACTTTGTAGACGTGCATTACTTGGGTCTTCAAATTCACTGAATAAATCCCTAACGCCATTACCGACTAAACGAAATCTGAAATAGGATTTTCCAGGTGCTTGTCCAATATTAATTTTATATATTTGATATTCACCTTTAGTTACAATTTCAACATCGGATGATTCTAAATGAAAAACAAAAAACTCGGTTTTACCATCGTCTCCATAAACCTCAGAATACTTTACATTTGAATTTTTACGTGTTTGATAGTCTTCGTTAAAAACGGCTTGCAATAAGGTATCCTGACATATAATAGAGCCAAGATCAAATATTTTATTTCTCGATTAACAGTAGGATTACAAGGTAACCCAATATACAATGATGTTACTTCATTTGCATTAACAATTTTCAAACCCAAGTCTACAAACCTATGGAAGTCACCCTTTTTTCCCTTTGAATCCGGCAGTTTCCAAAAGTTAACATGAAGCTCTGCATCAAGTGCTTGTTTTTGATTTAAGGGTTCAAACCAAATTGCTAGGCTTTTACTCATTCGTAGCTTCCACCTATATATAATAAAATGATTGGGGAGGTCTAAATACGGTTTGATATGGATTTATCGGTATGGTGAATCTTACTACTTTAAAAATAGAAATAGCATAAATATGACTGGCTCCATTACAATAAGACAAATAAGTATCTCTTTTTAAGCCTGAGTATAAGTTAGTTTCCTCCCAAATTGATTCTATGTCATTGTATAGAATCTTTCCCGGATGAAAATATCCGATAATTTCTGATGTCGGATGAGTAACATATAAAAAAATCTTATTGATATTACGTTTAAAACCCTTCTTCCGGTACTCAAAGAGCTTCACGCCATCCAATATTTTATTTGCGTATTCAAGTTTAATGGAAAGTAAACAACATACTTCATCGTCTGTTATAAACTCGGTTAATAATGAACTAATATGTAAGTGTTCGTTCATAATATTACCTTTTTAGAGATCTATTTCCTTACCTCATTGTAACTTTATTAACAAGAATTTGCAACATAATTGGAACCACTTTGCCCTAGTTGTTTCCTACCATCACGGCGCTTTTCCCATCTGTGCATTCGTCAAATCTAAAATATCGTATTTTAGTCTTGGCTCTGGATACATCTAACTATCAACGTTGCTCGAGCACTCACTTTCTACCCTTCGTTCCACCAGAGAAGTCGAAGGATGTACCCCGCCCGTTCTCATCAAGCTCTTCAGCCTTAGTTTGGCCCACGACCATATGGCTGACCGAGTGTTTCGCGACTTCTCCGTCCCCGTTCCAAGCCCCCGCGCCTTCCCAGAGAAGTCGCGAAACACGGAGCGAAGCCTTTACGAGAGTGGCCCGCCAAACTTGGCTCAAGCGCTTCCCACCCAAAGCGGGGCTGAGCACAAGGATGTGCGAAGCCGCCAACTGAGGCACGGATGCCGAAATTGGTGGGTACCCCGCCCGCATGCATCAAGCGCTTGAGCCTTAGTTTGGCCCACGATTGTATGGCTGACCGAGTGTTTCGCGACTTCTCTCGGCGTCTTTCCCTAATATCTCTTCCTAACCGACGTCGCCGCAATCCCCATCTCGTCACGGTACTTAGCAACCGTCCGTCTGGAAATCTCCATATCTCTGTCTTTAAGTAGGTCCGCTAATTTTTGATCTGAATAAGGGTTCTTCGGATTTTCCGAAGAAATGATATCTTTAAGAACCAGTTTAATGACATCCGTCGTTATATTTGAGTCATTTTGGTTGCTTCTACCCGTGCTACTCGCAAAGAAAAATTTAAATTCGTAAATACCACGTGGAGTTTGGATGTATTTATGGGATGTCGCCCGACTGACAGTCGACTCATGAACCCCAATTTCCTCAGCAATATCCCTTAACGTAAGCGGTCTGAGATGACGTATCCCCTTGCGGAGGAATTCTGTTTGCCATTTTACTATGGCATTAGCTACTTTATATAACGTTAATCGCCGCTGCTCAATACTACGAATGAGCCAGGATGCCGCGTTAAGTTTCTGTTCAACAAATTTACGTGTATCCGTTCCCTCTTCAAGCTTCAGTGCCTCACGGTAGGCCTTGTTGATCCCCAATCGGGGTACAGTAATGTCATTAACCAGGATAATAAATTCCCCTTCTACTTCTTCAATTACTACATCTGGGACGACATAGCGCACATCTCCTGGACCCGAAAAACTGCGGCCTGGTTTGGGATCTAGTTTTCGCACCAAATCCGCCAGTTCCTGGACTTTACTTATCGTGATTTTCAAGGCATGGGCAATTCGTTGCAGACGCCCTGCCGCCAAATCTTCGAGGTACTTTAATAACTCTGGTAATTCAGGAGGATAGTTCGGCAGGATTGGTAACTGTAAGCGAAGACATTCCTCTAAATTTCGAGCCCCCACCCCTAAAGGGTCAAGAGTTTGAACCAAAGCTAACGCTTCTTCAGCCGTTTCAAAGGAGACATTGGTTTCACTGGCAATATCCTCTAACGTCAACGTTAGAAAGCCATTGTCATTCAGGTTACCAACAATGTATTCTGCTACGAATAACGAAGCCGAGAATTGTTGAACATGGAGTTGTTCAAGTAAATGTTCTAGAAGCGTAGGAGCTCCAGTAATGAAGGGATCAAAGCGTTGTGCTTCGTCTACAACCACTCGTTCCTGACGTACACGATTTTCGTCCTGATCATGAAAATAGTCCTGCCAATCGACTTCCCATTTATCATCTTTCGGGCGTTCCTCCTCTACAGTTGGTTCGACATCCTCTTTACTATCCGAACTTTCTTCTTGAGTCTCCAACAAAGGATTCTCCAAAAGCTGCTCCTCTACATACGTAGAAAGTTCGAGTGCGGACAACTGTAAAATCGTAATTGCCTGACGCAATTCCGGAGTCATAATAAGTTTCTGAGTTTGCTCAAGATTCAAGCCATACCCTAACCGCACTTTTTCTCCCTCCAAATTCTCGGTTTACGTGATCTTATCCTGTAGGTCATTAACGAATTGACCTTCTATGTATTTCTGGCCTTATGGGTTCTGATACGATCAGCCAATTCATCAATTTTCCTCATCCGATGATTGACGCCAGATTTACCGACTTTTGGTCGTAACATTTCTCCAAGTTCTTTTAAGCTGGCATCGGAATATTCCATTCGCAACTCCGCTATATCCCGTAAAGTGGGTGGTAAAGACTGTAATCCAATTGAGCCCGCGATTAGTTCAATGTTTTCCAACTGACGCACAGCCGCATCCACGACTTTATCAAGATTGGCGGTCTCACAATTGACCAAGCGATTTACTTGATTCCTCACATCTTTCAGCACGCGAACGTTTTCAAATTCTAAAAGGGCACGATGTGCTCCTATAAAACCAATGAACTCAACAATATGTTCACTCTCTTTGATATAGACTACATACAAATGCTTGCGCATGCTGACTTTAGCCCCTAATTTAAAACGATTGACCAATTGACATAATGCGTTGGCATGTTGCTCATCATTACTGACAATTTCCAGGTGATAGGTTCCTTCTGGATTATTAATTGAGCCCCCGGCCAAAAAGGCCCCTCGTAAATATGCTTTTTGATCACAGCGCTTTTTAATTAGATTGGGAGCGATTTCATGGCAGATTTGTCCTTCTTCATCAACTAGGCCAAGGTTTCTTAAGTCCTCCAACCCACGAAGATAGATTCTTACCATGTAGGAATTATTTTTTCTGAGCCTCAGTTTGCGCCTGACCACTATATCCACCTGACGCTTGAGCACATCCTTAGCCAAGCGAAAGATTTTACGTGCCACCGGAGCACTTTCTGTTGTCACATTCAGTGTGTACTGTTGATGAGCGCTGATTTGGAGGGTTCCGTCCATGCGCACCAAGGCTGCTAATTCCGCTAACTCACAACATGATTTCTGACCGCCTAAGCGTGCAAGTTCTTCTTTGGTGTCAGCACTAAAGGACAATTGCTTAAGCCCCCTTTCTATGCGATGCGCGAGGTTCGAGGCGCGAGGTTCGAATGGAAACGTTTGAAACTTTTAAAATTTTCGATATCGAACATCTCCGTTCGCACATCGAGCATCGCACTTCGCACATCGCGTTTAGTCTCTGCGGAGCTTCTGAGTGAGTAAATAAGAATCGACTAAAGCAATGCGCTCTCCCATGGGTTTTAAACGAAAAAGCAAACGTATAAGTTCCTTTGCCAAGCGGTCTGGATCATGGCGAACGACATTCCCAACTTGAACTAAATTCGCCTCATAATACTTGGCGCCCAGTCGCTCGACTTCTTTGGGATCAGTAATTACTGGAACGGCCTCTTCCGCGACATACCGTTCTAGAAGCGGCTTAGTAATTTTCCCCTTGGTGGCAAGGACTGCGTCTACGAAACCTGAACCACAGTGGTCTAGAACTGCTTTAAGGTGGTCAGAAACTCGGTAACCATCCGTTTCCCCTTTTTCCGTCATAACATTACATACATACACACAAGGGGCTTTTACTGCTTGGATTTTCTCTCTGAGGCCTACCACCAGCAGATTCGGTAAAACGCTGGTATAGAGGCTTCCTGGGCCCAGAACAATAAGATCTGCCTCTTCAAGGGCTTGCAAGGCTTCAGGTAGCGGATGACAATTGCTTGGTTCGAGGTATACTCGGTCAATCTTTCCTTCTGTGACCCGAACCGCTGTTTCTCCTTCGACACGGGTCCCGTCCTCCAAGTCCGCAATCAGTACAACTTGTTCCAATGTGGAGGGAAACACCTTTCCCCGGATAGCAAATACTTTACTGACCTGTTCGATGCCTTTTTGAAAGTCCCCAAAGGTATCGGTTAGCCCTGCCAGAAGCAGATTTCCCAAACTATGCCCCTCAAGTGCTCCGCTTTCAAAACGGTAAGAGAAGAGTGTGTCCATAATCTCCTCTGTATCCGCCAAAGCCACTAGGCAATTTCGAACATCTCCCGGTGGTTGAATACCCAGTTCGTCGCGTAATTTTCCCGAACTTCCACCATCATCCGAAACCGTGACAATGGCGGTGAGATTACAAGTGTATTGTTTAAGACCTCGTAGGAGAGCTGAAAGGCCCGTACCCCCACCAACCACTACAATCTTTGGTCCTCTGCGCAAATGATTGCGCGTGTATATCACATCAACTATTCTTCCTTCATTGTCTGGGAGCACAGACGAAATAATGGAGTATAACATGCACCTCAAACCCATAATGATTGCAGCAATTCCCAAGAAACTGATAATTACACCGGTTGGTACGGCAATGTACTGCGTACTTCCCGTGATCTGGTAAATAACCTCCCGAAACTGTAACTCGGCGTAGCCAAGCGCCACTCCGTCATTCGCGACAGAAAACCCCGTTGCGAAAAGAAAGATCCCGAAAACTGCTAGGAGAAACCACCTTTTTACTTTAAGATTGGGATAAAGCCATTTCAGGTATCGTAAAAACCCTTCACGCTTCTTCGGGTTCATCTTGCGGTTCCACCCTTTTGATTTTTATCAGCGTCCCGATGTTTTACACTGATGGCATAATGACGTACCTTTAAAAATTGCCCCACCCGTTCAGCGATGGCTACAGATCGATGTTGTCCGCCCGTACAACCAATCCCAATGACCAAGTGGGTTTTCCCCTCTTGAACGTAATATGGTAGGATATATTCCAGTAAGGCCAAGTATTTCTCCATAAACTCCTGGGCGATCGGATTTCCGAAGACATATTCTTGGACCAAAGTGTGTTCACCTGTTAGCGGACGTAACGTTTCAACATAAAATGGATTCGGCAGAAAACGCACATCCATCACGAGGTCCGCGTCCATCGGACTTCCGTATTTAAAGCCAAAGGATATAACCGAAACGGCCATTTGGCCCAGTCCCTGCGCTTTACAAAACAGCTCAGCCACTTTGCTGCGAAGTTCTTGGGAGGATAAGTTAGATGTATCGATAATGTTGTCAGCCCTAATTCTTAACTCCTCTAGTTGCTGGCGTTCAGCTTGAATCCCATCTAAAACGCGTCCATGAGGAGAAAGAGGATGCCGACGTCGAGATTCTTTATAACGACGGATCAACGTTTCATCCGATGCATCCAGAAAGAGGACTTCGAGATGAAAGCCTTCTTTCTCTAAATTACTCAATGCATTACTGAGTGAAGAAAAAAATTCCCCGCCGCGCAAATCGCAGACAATCGCTGCTTTGGAGACTTTTCCCCTAGATTGGGCACATAGTTCCGCAAATTTTACCAGAAAGGAAGGTGGTAAATTGTCAACACAGAAGAACCCTTGGTCTTCAAGACTTTGCATGGCCTGGGTCCTCCCAGCACCAGATAAGCCCGTGATAACAATTAGCTCCACTCCTTTTTTATTTCTTTCATTTATTTCTAATCCCTTTTTAACCATTTTTTCATCCCTCCTCTGATTTGCATTAAGGTTCTCACTTGGTTGCTAAGGCTTTCATGGCCTCCCCTTGCGCGCTGGCCAAAGCATCCTCCGGTGAGAAGTCGCCAGCAAAGACGTTACTCCAAGCCCTATCTTGAAAAGGAATCAATTTCCATTCTAAGGCATTTCCATCTAAAGTCCATGCCTTAGAAAAAGCTATATTTGCCTGTGGAAAGACGCCTTTCTGTGCCTCCGGACGTTGATAATACCCCATATTGGCCGGAAGAAGACGACCAACTTGCATCATTGCCCCTTCCACCTCCGGTTTCAGCAGTGCTTGCTCCACGATCTGAATCATCGGCATCATGGCTTCATTTGTCTTAATGGCAGAATTCGCAATTCCTAGTGTCATGCCTAAGAGAGGATATCCTTGTCCACCAAGCAAATCAACCAGCTGCATGCATCCCCAAGGTACATTTTGCTGGGTTAGGGATTTTGCCTGACTCGCTCCTGCGATCATAAAGGGTGTTCCCCCAGTGGCAAATGTATTGATTACTGAAGAGTCGATCCGAAGGCTTTGGGCAGCTCGCCAAATCAAGAGTTGTTTAAGAAATGCAATATTGAAGGGATCATCCAGAACTGGGGTTCCTGCATTCACCAACCGCCCGCTTTGTCCATTCCACCAGGCCGAAAGGGATGCCATATCTGGCGCGGCAACGGAAATCCCTCCTTTATTTGAGAAGAGATCGTCCAAATTGATTGGAACACTAGCCGTATCCGTCCTGAAATATAGTAAAGGAACATCCGTCAACCAGGGAGAAGCATAGCCCACTCCCCCAAATTGGAAGGCGGACAAAGTGGCAGGAAATGCCTCCTGATCGATGTACTTTGTCTTGGCCAGCGCACCGTGTTCATAAAGCTGGAGAATAATCTCTCTTGAAGCGATAAAAATCTCAGGCCCTTCCCCTCCTGCTTCTGCCTGATAGGAGAAGGATACAAAGTTTTGTTCCGGCACATATTTTAGTTTAATGATTACTTCGGTGTGAGTCTCCATAATCGTTTGAACCTGTCCCTGTAACGCATCCGCCTCTGCCCCCTGTAAGGAATGCCAGATATCCACTACCGCAGGAGCTGGTCCGCCTGGTTGTCCCGTCTGGGGCACTTTCGTGCACCCAATGACAAGTATGAATAAAGTGATTATACACCCCCAATAAGTAATGGGTTTGCTAAAGAAATATCGAGATGTCATTGCACTCACTCCATTCATAAACCGATAAACCGATAGGCTTGCACCTTTCCTTGTTGATAATGGAAAAGATACCAACACGGTGCTAGCGAATCCCCAACTAATACATCAGAGGTGAAATAGGCGACCGCCGTATTGCGGTTCCACTGACGCCGATCCATTTGTTTGAACTCTGGAATTAATGTTTCCCAATAACTATCCCGTCGAATTTCATCCTGTCTGGTTTTCCAACCCTCTGTTTCCAAGTTAGCTTCAAGTCGTAGATAGTCGGGAATGCTATTGGGACGCTCCCAAAGGTAATAATCAAAACGCAGGGCGTCGCGTATTTTCTCCCGCGTGGGGACGACTCGATGCGAGATGCACGATGCTCGATGCACGATGTTTGATTCTTGATGTCTGAAAGCTTCGCTTTCAGACAATTTCGGACTTCGAACCTCGAACTTCGAACCTCGAGCCTCGAAAAACTCCCACAGCTTGTCAAAGAGGGCCTTGCCCTGCCATTGTCGGTGAAACCAACCACGATATTCCCAAAACTCGGCATACTCATGGTAAAAATCAAACGGCGTTGGCCAAAGTTTAATGGCTTCACGTAAGGCATGCGAAAACTTCCCAGAATTATAATATTTATCGAGGACCTCTTCCATGCGATGTAATTGAAGTATTTCGCAATGCGACAATACCGAGGTTTGTAAAATAGTATAGGGTGGATCGGGTGTGAACACCAGACCATAACGTTTGCTTTGCAAACGTAGTCCAGATCCTTTAAGTACTTTTAAGAACCCTAACTGAAGCATATCCGGTTTGACTGTGTAGACATCGTTAAATGAGGTTCTGAAGTTCATCCAGTTTTCGGCGGGTAGACCAGCGATTAAATCAAGATGAAGCGGAATCCCGAAAGTCTGAATTTCTGATACATATTTCTTCCATTTCTCGAAGTTTTGAGGTCGTGACACAAGGTCAAGTGTCGGCGGGTATGTTGATTGTACTCCGATTTCTAATTGGAGTAATCCCCGTGGGTAACTTCTAAAATAATCTAGCCATTCTTCGTCAAGTAGATCTCCGGCCATTTCACAGTGAACACGTATTTTTAAGGCATCGGGGTGCTTCTCACTCTCTTCCCGCACAATGTCCAAGATGCGTAAAGCATGACGTTTATTAGCATTAAATGTTCGATCTATAAACTTAATAATGTGGGCACCGTTTTCCAGCACGCGCCGAAACACCCGCCGAAACTTTTCCGGCTCCAAAAACCGAACTCCGCGGAACGTTGAGGACAAGCAGTACTGACAGTTATACGGACATCCTCTCGTCGTTTCAACATAGACAAGCCGTCCTATAAAGTTTTCCTCCTCCGCATAGGGAAACGGTAGCTCGTTTAAATCAAGAGGGTTTGCACAGCTAGGATTGACAACGAGCTTTTCATTTTCTCTCCATGCGATACCAAGAACATCTGTAAGATCACGACCATCCTGCCACGTCTTTAGTAATTCTAAAAATGATCTTTCCCCTTCATCGATAACAAGGGCATCCACCTCCGGATGCTCGGTCAGAAACTCTTCAGCCCCGAAAGAAACTTCCGGGCCCCCAATCACAAACCTAACATTCGGACAAACTGGTTGTAGATGCCGGATCACTGCCATGATTTCTTTCAGATTCCAAATATAACATGAAAAGCCAATGACATCGGCCTTTACTTCATAGATTTCCCCAGCAATTCGATCAAGGTGATCGTTAATGGTAAATTCAAGAAGCAAGCTATCAGGAAAATCAGTTCGTATCCCTTCCCGTAAATAGCGCAGGGCAAGATTTGTATGAACATATTTTGCATTGAGGGCTACCAAAAGAATACGCAAAAACAGAAACCCCCTTCTCCCTAAGTATAGCGGTTTAGCTCTCGCAATGCAATTCTTGTGCCAGTTAGCACAAGAAGAGTATCCTCAGTCATTAAATCCACCTGGAAAAAGGATCGGAGCAACTTTCGGCGTAATCACCCCGAAGGAGTATCCCTGTTGTTTGAGGTACATTCAATCATTAATTCTTAGTACATAGCGTTCAATTGCTTCTGCCACCCCGTCATCCTCATTTGAAACAGTGACGATATCCGCCTGCTCTTTAATTTCTGAACGTGCATTTCCCATGGCTACGCCCATTCCAGCATACTGAAGCATTTCTAAATCGTTAAAGCTGTCCCCGATCGCCATAACGTCTTCTTGAATAATTCCAAAGTGTTCTGCCAAGGCAGCTAAAGCAATACCTTTATTTACAGAGCAATCCGTAATTTCTAAGAAATGAGGCTTAGATTTTGTTATATGGACCTTTTTACCATAAAATTGCTTCAACGTAGAGGCCAATTGATCAAGCACAGACTCCTCTGAAATGAAGAGGATCTTCTCGACCCCCTCAGGTTCCTGGGATAACAAGACTGCTAGATCTGCCACCTCAATATGGACACTTGCAATCTTGGCATATTCCCTAGACCATTCATTAAGTTGGGACGTAACTACTCGGTCCTTGAGATACACTTGTCCATAAATACCTAGTTTAGAAACATGCTCAACGATTTCGGCGGCGAGTGCACTTGGAATAACGCGTCTAAACAGGATTTCTCCACTTAAAACCTGCTGGATCATCGCTCCATGGTAGGTGATAACTGGAACATCGATCCCGAGTTGCTCTGCGTAAGGGCGTGCAGAAATGGACATCCGCCCAGTAGCAATCGTCATTTTTACTCCTTGAGCTTGCGCCTTTTGAATTGCCTTTACTACTCGCGGGGAAATTGTCCAATCATCTCTAAGCAACGTATCATCAAGATCCATTGCGACTAAACGAATCGTCAAACTCTCTCACTCCTCATATTCGTAGTTCGTGGTCCGTAGTTCGTAGTTCGAACCACGAACCACGAACTACGAACCACGAATATGCCCTTACCCCAAATAACGTCTCAGGTACTGCCCTGTATAAGATGCTGGAAAAGCAGCGACATCCTCTGGGTTCCCTACTACCAACACTTCTCCACCTCGGTTTCCTCCTTCTGGACCGAGGTCAATAAGCCAGTCCGCTGTTTTAATGACATCAAGATTATGCTCGATCACTAAAACCGTATCTCCCCCATCGACTAACCGATGAAGCACCTGGAGAAGTTTGTCAATATCTGCTGTGTGCAAACCTGTCGTAGGTTCATCGAGAATATAAATAGTCTTACCCGTACTGCGTCGACTCAACTCCGAGGCAAGCTTAATGCGCTGAGCTTCTCCCCCAGATAAGGTGGTTGCGGGCTGACCCAAACGAATATATCCAAGCCCGACATCTTGCAGAGTCTGAAATTTTCGAGCAATCTTCTGGACCACTTGGAAGAACTCCACCGCTTCATCCACGGTCATATCGAGGACTTGAGAAATATTTTTCCCTTTATAGTGTACTTCCAAGGTCTCCCGATTATAGCGTTTTCCCTCACAAACTTCACAGGGAACATAAACATCTGGAAGAAAATGCATCTCAATCTTGATGATCCCGTCTCCTCGGCAGGCTTCGCAACGCCCTCCCTTGACGTTAAAGCTAAACCGACCTTGTTTGTACCCGCGCATTTTTGCTTCAGGAGTTATGGAAAAAAGCTCTCTAATAAAATCGAAAACACCAGTGTAGGTTGCGGGATTGGAGCGGGGAGTCCGTCCGATCGGAGATTGGTCAATATCAATGACCTTTTCCAGATGCTCCAATCCTTCCAACCGTCCGTAAGCTCCGGGACGAACCCGAGCACGATTGAGACTGGAGGCTAAGCTCTTGTAAATAATTTCATTGACTAAGGTACTTTTTCCTGAACCGGAGACCCCAGTCACACACGTAAACAATCCCAAAGGTATCTGCACGTGGACATTCTTGAGGTTGTTCTCTGTAGCGCCAAAAACCTTAAGCCACTTCCCATTCGGTTGCCGTCGATCTTTGGGAACGTCAATCTGTTTAGTACCACTCAAATACTGCCCGGTCATCGATTCCTTATTGGCCTTGATTTCCTCAATCGGTCCTTCGGCAACTACTCGCCCTCCGTGAGCCCCTGCTCCGGGTCCGATATCAATAATATGGTCAGCGGCAATCATCGTATCCTCATCATGTTCTACAACGATTAAAGTGTTCCCAAGGTCCCGTAAGCGTTTAAGCGTGGCGAGCAAACGGGCATTATCTCGCTGGTGAAGCCCAATGCTCGGTTCGTCTAAAACGTAGAGTACCCCCATTAGACTTGACCCGATCTGAGTCGCCAAGCGAATCCGCTGGGCCTCCCCTCCAGAGAGCGAACCCGCCGCTCGAGCCATGGTCAAATAGTCGAGTCCCACATTCATTAAGAACCCCAGTCTCTCCCTAATTTCCTTTATAATTTGATGAGCAATCGTTTCCTCTTTGGGCGTGAGAATGAGTGAATTCACAAAACTTATCGCTTCTGAAATCGATAGCCGAGACAAATCATCGATCGAGATCCCACCTACCTTCACTGCTAACGCTTCAGGCTTCAGACGTTTACCGAGACATTCTGGACAAGGGTGTTCACTCATATATCCTTCGATTTCGGCGCGAACCAAATCTGAAGTCGACTCTCGATATCGACGTCCAAAATAAGGAATCAGGCCTTCGAAGTTGGTATTGTAGGTTTTCATCTGATCAAAAATATTCTGATATTGAAATCGGATCGGGGTATCGGTTCCATAGAGTAATCCCTTCCATTGATTTTCATTCAAATCTTCCAAGGGAGTATTCATGCTAAAGTTAAGGTTTTGGGCTACGGCCTCCATCATTTTGGGGTAATAATTGGACGACGATTTGGCCCAAGGCGCTATAGCTCCTGCCGCCAAAGACAAGGAACGGTTAGGGATCATTAGCTCAATGTCTACAATAAGATTCGCCCCTAACCCTGTACACGCTGGGCAAGCTCCATAGGGACTATTAAAAGAAAAAAGGCGCGGTGAGATTTCTTCAAGCGCGATCCCACAATCGGGGCAAGCAAAGTTTTCGCTGAAGCGTAATTCCTCTCCATCCGTAATGTCGGCAATGACATTCCCCTCGCCGAGTTTAAGCGCTGTTTCCAAAGAATCTGCCAAACGTTCAGCGCTCCCAGGTTTCAGAGAAATGCGGTCGATTACGACTTCAATAGAGTGTTTTTTATTTTTCACCAGCTCGATCTCTTCACTAAGGTCCCTTGTCTCTCCGTCTACACGTACTCGTACATACCCTGCCTTACGGGCTTCTTCAAAGATTCTTTGATGTTCCCCCTTTTTTCCTTTAACGAGCGGAGCTAATATTTGCAGTTTGGTCCGTTCTGGGAAATTCATTAGTTGGTCTACCATTTGTTGAACGGTTTGCTGAGAGATCCTGCGACCACATTTTGGGCAATGGGGATGTCCGATCCTAGCATATAGCAAGCGTAGGTAATCGGAGACTTCCGTAGCTGTGCCGACCGTCGAACGCGGATTGCGATTGGTTGTCTTTTGGTCAATGGAAATAGCCGGAGAAAGTCCTTCGATGGAGTCTACATCCGGCTTATCCATCTGCCCCAAGAACTGCCGTGCGTAGGCTGATAGGGATTCCACATAACGCCGTTGTCCTTCCGCATAAATTGTATCAAAGGCAAGGGATGATTTTCCTGAGCCGGAAAGCCCTGTGATCACCACTAGTTTGTTACGGGGAATGTCAATATCGATGTTTTTTAAGTTATGAGCACGTGCTCCACGCACGCGCAAGTAATCTTGGGTCATGATTGGCCTCCAGTTCCCTATTTCTTCCCTTTTCGATAAGTCGTCTTTTTGCTCCCCCGTTGTTGCGAAGATACCTTGTATTTATTATCTTCTCCTTTTAGCTCGATCATAGCATCCCGAATTTGGGCAGCTCGTTCAAAGTCTAGGTCTCTAGCTGCGAGCCGCATATCTTGTTCTAAACTCTTAATAAGTGTCTCAAGCTCTTCGGCAGGCAACTTAGACCCATAGGCCATTTTCAGTTCGGCAACACGAGTCGCTTCTGGCGCGTCATGAACAGGTTTATGAATCGTTTTAGGAGTAATCCCCATTTTCTCGTTATAAGCCATTTGAATCGCTCGACGTCGATTGGTCTCATCTAGGGCGATCTGCATCGACCTTGTGACCTTATCACCATACAAGATGACCCTGCCCTGGGCATGGCGTGCCGCACGCCCAATGGTTTGAATGAGGGAACGATCTGATCTAAGGAATCCTTCTTTATCCGCATCGAGAATAGCCACTAGGGATACTTCCGGTAAATCCAGCCCTTCCCGTAGAAGATTAATCCCCACTACCACGTCAATAGCTCCAAACCGTAGCTCCCGAAGGATTTCTACTCGTTCAAGGGTCTTAATATCCGAATGGAGGTACTTCACCTTTATGTCCAGGTTTTTAAAGTAATCTGTAAGGTCCTCAGCCATCTTTTTCGTTAAGGTTGTAACTAGGATCCGTTCCTCCCTCGCAATTCGGGCTCTGATTTCTCCAAGTAAATCGTCAATCTGCCATTTAGTTGGACGAACAATGACCTCCGGTTCCAACAACCCTGTGGGGCGAATAATTTGTTCCACAAGCGTCGGACAATGAGCCAATTCATACGGTCCAGGCGTTGCGCTAACATAGACGCTTTGTTTAATCGTGCGTTCAAACTCGGCAAAGGTGAGCGGTCGGTTATCTAGAGCAGAAGGGAGACGAAAACCATAGTTCACCAGAGTGGTTTTTCGTGAACGGTCACCTTCATACATTCCTCTGACCTGTGGAAGGGAAACGTGAGATTCATCCACAAAAAGGAGGAAATCCTCAGGGAAATAATGGAGTAAGGTATAGGGGGTCTCCCCCGGCTCACGAAACGTCAAGTGGCGCGAATAATTTTCAATTCCGTTGCAAAACCCCATTTCTCTGAGCATTTCAAGATCGTAGTGTGTCCGCTGTTCTAGCCTCTGTACTTCTAAAAGTTTGTCCTCTGATTTTAAACTCTTCACTCGTTCATCAAGTTCTTTCTCAATATTATCCGCAGCCTCCATGACCTTTTCTTGGGCAGTCACATAGTGAGAATTCGGAAAAATCGAGACATGGTGACGTTCCCCCAAGATCTCACCCGTTAAATAATTGATTTCGTAAATGTGTTCAATTTCGTCTCCGAACATTTCCACTCGAAGTACTCGTTCACTTGATGCTGCGGGGTAGATCTCAACAACATCCCCGCGCACACGAAAGGTACCTCGGGCAAACGCTATATCATTGCGGTCATATTGGATTGAGATCAGTTTTCGCAAAATATCATTGCGATCGACAACTTGTCCTTGCCGTAACGAAAGGACAAGTTCACGATAATCCTCTGGGGAACCTAGACCGTAAATACAGGAAACACTGGCGACTACAATTACATCTCGCCGCTCAAGAAGAGCTGCAGTCGCCGAATGACGCATTTTCTCAATCTCATCGTTAATAGAAGCATCTTTCTCGATAAACGTATCACTAGAAGGAACGTACGCCTCCGGTTGATAGTAATCGTAATAACTCACGAAATACTCCACTGCATTTTCTGGAAAGTACTCTTTGAACTCGCTATAAAGCTGTGCAGCTAAAGTTTTGTTATGAGCAAGAATTAACGTCGGCCTTTGTACCTTTGTAATAATATTAGCCATAGTAAAAGTCTTTCCTGAGCCCGTGACTCCCAGTAACGTCTGATGACGACGACCTTCATTTACTCCAGCGACCAGAGCATTGATCGCCTCAGGCTGATCTCCTGAAGGTTGGTAAGGGGCTTGTAAATGAAATTCCATGCTCTAGTCTCCTTTCGATTCATAAAATATAAATATACCATAGAAATCATAAGATTATTTGTCTCAGTATTAAATTATAACTTGTAATTTTTCTTAATTTATTTTACATTTAAATCATAACTTAAACAATTACAAAGTATTAATTATAATTATACCACTCGTCATATCAGAAAATAAGGAAAACTCTCTTCAGCACGTCTTTTATTGCATCTTCTGACAAAAAAAAGCCGGAGATTCCTTCGGCTTACGTAGAATTATTTAGGTCTTCTTATCCAAATCGTAAGACTCCCACTTCTACAAGTGGGAGTCTTACACCTCATTCTGCTTCGGTGACGATAGTCTCCAGTGACGATAGTCTCCGGAGGAGAGTATCGCCGAAAGCACACGGCCATTAACGAATACTATCGCGCTGAGGATGATTATCGCCGAAGCCGTGACCCAAATACTCACCGGCGTAGGATAGAGTATCGCCGAAAGCGCCCTACCCTTAACGAATACTAATGCGCTGTAGGATTGGTTTCGCCAAGCCGCATATCCTAAGAGGAACACTTAGCGGCGAAGGCGGTAGAGTTCTATCTTTCGGCGCAAAGTATTCGTCTATGGCTCTGCGCCTTCGGCGTAAGTCTCCACTGAGACTTACGTCACCGAAGACTCGATGTTCAACTTTAGTTGAACGAGTTCACTTTGTTTGCGTTCCCTTATCCTTTGCCGACTGATCCCCCTGATCCTTCGTCGCGTCTTTTGGTTGCTCGGTCTGTTGCTTTAACATTTCGGGGGGTACGGTTTTTACCTGTTCATTTGCAGTTTTCTCAGTGCCGATAACTTTACCTTGAGCATCAAGATACTCTCGAGTTATTTCAGTCTTTATCCTTTCCGTAACCTTTTGGACTTCGGCAGGAATAGTACTTGATTTGGCCTGTTGTCCTTCACTACTTGCTCCTGACTTATCTTCACTCTGATTTTCTTTCTTAGCTTGCCCTTGATCTTTTGATTGATTTTTCGATTTAGAAGCTTGACCCGCCTGCTCGGTTTGCTTTTTATCTTGTTCTGCACTTTGCAGGGTTGTAGTGTAACTCTTCTGAACCACCGCGAGATTATCTGTCGTTACAGCCTTAACCTGAATAATCTTAGCCGGAATTTCACCTTGCTCACTTGTAATAGAATTATTGACATCTTGGGATTCCTTTTTTATTATCTTTTGAGCCCATTGATACGCATTGGCACCTTGCAGATAAGGGGAAGTGTCAATATCGCCGACCTGTGCTCCGCTTGATATTCGTTCCAAGGAGGAAACACTGGCTTGTCCCCCAATTAAGACGATTTTCTTATCTAACTGCGCTTGTTTCAAAACTTCATTCGCTAAAACTGCTAATTTCTCGGTATAAGCCAAGATGCCCTGGACCTTATCGGGATTCTTTTGCAGAAAATCCACTAACCCCTGCTTGGCGACCGATTCAGAATCTGGTGAACTTACAATGTTTTGAACTGTTATCTTAGGATATTTACTAAGTACGACTTTGTTTCCAGCTAAGCGTTCCTGGACTCCAGTTTTGTTTGGGTCTCCCTGCAAAATTACGACCTGTCCCTCAGCAACCTTACTCACCAACGTTTGAGCCATAAGCTCCCCAGCCTTTTCCTGATCCGGGGTGATTATCCCCGCGGGCTTAACGCCTACAGGAAGCTGACTTAAAGCTAACACTGGAATTTTATCTGTTTCAGCACTCTTGAGAAGGCTCGCATTTCCCCCTTGATAAATAAGCACCTTCGCCCCTTTCAAGGGTGATTCTTTTCCAGCTGCACTTTGGTCCATATACTTCACTTGTACGTTTTCCTTCTTCGCCAGATCGTCGATACCTTTGGTAATAAGTAGTTTATTGGGATCTTCCTCATTTAAAGAAACGGCAATAACCGACTCAGTCCCCTTCTTCGTTGAAGAAGTTTTGGTCTTGTTTCCTAAAAGGGCTTGTAGACCACAGCCAGTTATTGTTAAACTAAGACATAAGGAAAAAATAACTAAAATGGACCGTACTCTTTTTGACATGCGACACGCTCCTTTCGAAGCTCGATCCTTAATTCTTTAGGTTAGTTTTCCCTTGACGGCTAAAAACATACAGTTGGAAAAGTAGATCACTTTTTATGATTGGACTTTATGTGCATTTATTCATTAATGCATACTCTAGTTCCGATCATCCATATCGTACCAGGCTTTCACATAACTTGCTTCTCGACTACAATTATCGCCGCTCTCGTATGGGGTCGTAAAAAATCTTAAATAGTCAAAAGGAGGTCTTTCATTTGCCGGTTAAGTTAGAACATGTATTAAAACGAATACAAGCTCTCCCCCCCCTGCCCACGTCCGCAATGCGGGTAATTGCTTTAACTAAAAACCCTGCAACATCTGCAAGAGAGCTTGAAAACGTTATTGGGCAGGATCCGGCCCTGGCAGCTGGCATGCTTCGACAAGCCAATTCTGCTTATTATGGCTATGCAAGGCGCATCTCTTCTCTCCAGGAGGCTATCGTCGTACTTGGCTTTCAGGCAACACAAGGTTTAGCGATGGCTTCCGCTGTTGCCCCAGTACTTAAAACCCAGCTACTAGGATACGAGATTGAACATGAAGGGCTTTGGAAACATTCCATGCTTACAGCCATGGCTGCGAAAAGTTTGTGTAAAAAACTTAAACTCCCTCACGGAGATGTTGCCTTTACCGCCGGCTTACTTCACGATATCGGGAAACTAGTCATCTCTATTTATGTGCAGGAAGTGGGCGCTTATCTTTTAGATAAAGTGACTTCCGCTAAGCTTTCCTATGTTGAGCTTGAAGAAAAAATAATTGGTTTTAATCACGCAACCGTCGGTGGATTTCTAGCCAAAGGTTGGAATTTGCCTGATGATCTTGTGGAAAGTATCTCCTGCCACCATGCCCCCTCCAGTGCGAAAAATTATATTGAACTGGCCAGCATAATCCACGTTGCTAATGGAATTGCGTGCTTACTTGGGATCGGTGGAGGGGTGGATAGCTTTTTAAATCCCCTACAACAAGAAGCCCTCGACCGCCTATCCCTAAAAGAAGCCAATTTGGAACATATTATGGCTGACCTCGGTGAGTCTCTTCTGGATCCCACCATATTCGCGTAGGGCCGAGGGATCGTACTCTATGATTTAATTTTGTTTTGTTTGTAAATCACACAAAATTTGGTTAAGCACAGTTTCTCTGTAGCCATCCAATTGATCAAAATCCATCGCATCCATATAGATCCCTTTAAGTTGAGACCTGTGAGTTTGCCAAGATATTAAGGTCTCTTTTAATTTTTCGCTAAATGGCCGATCTAATCCTTGATCTCGCAAATCTTCGGGGTTTCCCTGCCAGATCGCCAAATGTCTTTCAGGGAAAACAATTCCGATCACTTCATCCGGATTGAGCGGATGTAAGACGATCTCAATCATTTGTCCCAATTGTTGCGCTTCCCGCAAAACCCAATCTAAAGCGTCCAATGTTTCGTCCCCTTCAAGTCGAATTTGATCGAAGTCCGTCAGGAAATGCGGAGCAAGATTAAGCCACCCCTCCACAGTTAAGCCATGTAAGAAATAAGGAATAATAACGCTTTTTTGCAAAAGTTTAAGAGCATTCTCGGCGAGAGGCCAAGGACCAGTGTGATCTTTCTTAACCTTCACTCGTGCCGAATTCCCCAGGATCCAAGAGAAGTCTTCTTTTTCCATTTGAAGTTTTGGGACCTTATTCCCAATCAACGCTCCAAGTTCCGCAGCCAGCTCTTCTTCCAAAGTGGTTTGAAGCTCTTGAAGGCGATTCTCAATTTTAAAAATCTGTGAATGTTGCTTCTCTAACTTGAGTTCATCACAAAAAATGCTGAAATCAACAAACTTCTCAACTACGCCTGGGGCCCGCCAACGTAGTGGGGAAACCTCCATGGCATCTAGCATTGCCAATCCGATATTCGGCATGATAAAACCTGCCATCGAATCTGGGTCCCGCACTGAACGCAAGAAATCAACGCCATATCCCCGATCCAACAATTCGAGGCCGATAACCTTTATCAACGTTGATTTACCCGTTCCGGGGCCTCCCAATAAGACATACACCCGTTGCCAACTCGGCATCATGTTGGGCAAAAGAGATATGTAGCCTCTAGTGGTCATTCCTTCTGCAAAATAATGTCGAACCCCAGTCTTATTTCTCATGCCTCTAACCCCCGTTTTTTTTATGGATCAGCGTAGTCTATGCAACTACGTGAAGGACGGCTACAACTCGAGGTTCGATGTTCGTTGTTCGATATTTGAACTACGAACTACGATTATCGAAAAAAAGACACACTCCATGTTAGAGTGTGTCGATCAAAGCATGAACCACTATTAATAGTAGTTCGTAGTTCGAACCTCGAACCACGAACTACGAATATCGAATTGGGGGCATGTCTTTAAAAATTTACTTTTTACTATTTAGTTTTCCTTGTAGCGTCTGAAGAGCTTTTTGAAGTTGTGGGTCAAAGCCTGTGTCTGTCGGGGAAATCGTGGCCGTCTGCCCTTTGTTTAGTTCAATCACTACATCCGGTTCAATCCCTTTTTTGTGAATATCCACCTTATTGGGAGTTAAGTATTTGGCGGTTGTTAATTTGACACTCGTCCCCCCACCCAGGGGAAAAATCGTTTGCACGATTCCTTTGCCGAACGTTTTTACTCCGACGAGGCTCGCCGTTCCTTTGTCCTTAATCGCTCCGGCTACAATCTCTGCAGCCGAAGCACTTTCTTCATTGACGAGAACAACCATGGGCATTCCTAGATACTTGTCTGCTGCCATCTTTGTATCGACATTCCCTTGTTTATCCACAATATAAACAACTGGCCCCCCTGAAACAAAGTAACTGGCAACCTGAACAGCAGCATTGAGTTCTCCGCCGTGGTTATATCTCATATCCAAAATAAGTCCTTTGAATCTCTTGATATCAAGATTGGTCATTGTTTCTTGAAGTTCATTCCCAGTAACTGAGGAGAATTGCGAAATACTAATATAGGCAAGATCTGGGTTCCCCGGCAATGCTTCTCCCTCCACGGTTGGAACAGTGATATTTTCCCTTGTCAAACTGACCGTGAAGGTCTTATGTGTGCTTTCCCGATAGAGAGCCAAGTTAACTTTCGTCCCAGGATCTCCGCGCATCATACTCACCGCTTTTTCTTGCTCCATCCCAGCGGTTTCCGAATCATTAATCTTGCTGACGACGTCGCCCGATTGGATGCCAGCCTTACTAGCAGGAGAATTCTTAATAGGACGCAATACCATGAGCTTTTTTGGATCCTTAAGACTAAGAACAATTCCTACCCCGCCGAACTTCCCTTCCAGCATTTGAAAAAGCTCTTCGTTCTCCTTGGCATTCATGTACGTCGAATAGGGATCTCCCAATATCTCAACAATCCCTTTTGTAGCGCCTTCCACAAGCTGATCTGTCGAAACATTTTCTAAGTAATCGCTTCGAATCAGTTGCATAACATGAACTAACCGCCCCACGTTATTTATGTTGGCAAGAACCATCCCTCCAAGGGTCGTGGTGAATAGTACACAAAATATCAATAAGATTACTCCTGCGTTTTTTGCAACTCTTTTCCAGTTCCACTCTTGCAAACAAGTCAAACTCCTTCCCTCTTATCTCGCTCTATTATATGCTTATTCCTGCATAGAAATACTGCTTATCCACTCAATTTGGGAAATACCGTAAAGGATCCGTAGGGTTTCCTCCTTCCCTTACTTCGAAATGCAGGTGTGGGCCTGTGCTCCACCCTGTCGAACCTACATATCCAATCACTTGATTAGCTTGAACCGATTGGCCTTCGGTGACAGCCAAGGCTGACTGATGTCCATAAAGCGTGGATATCCCTTTGCCATGATCAATTATCGTCATATTACCATAAGCTGTGTTCCACCCAGCCATTATGACGACTCCAGCTCCCGCAGCCGTAATCTTCGTCCCCGTTGGAGCAACAATATCCGTACCAGTATGTAAACTTCGTTTATGTGTTATGGGGTGAACCCTCCAGCCAAAGGGGCTACTTATTTCGTAATAGCCTTGTACTGGCCAAGTAGTAATTGATCCACTTACACCACCAGGGCGTCCCACCTGTGCAGCCTGCAATTTCCGAATTTTATCATTCCACGCATTGGCCTCGGCTTCCAATCGGTCTATATTATCAAAAGCCACTTGTTGGTCTTTTTTGTTTTGATCTAAAGCTAAACGTTGCTGGGAGTTTGCTTTATCGAGATCTGATTTGGCCGAAGCCGCCAGTTCTTGGAGCTTTCTAGCTTGGTCCCTTATACTCTGCAATTCGTTAGTCTTTTTGACAATTTGTTCCTTTTGGGTTTGAATGTCCATCAATAACTGGCGGTCATTGGAAACTAATTTAGTGAAATACTCCATTCGAGTAATAAAGTCGCCGAGGTCCGCAGCTTGAAAAAGCAGTTCCAAATAGCTAATCTGCCCACTTTCATATATTCCCTTTGCCCGTTTTCCAAGAGCCACTTGGCGGTCTTCAAGCTCCTTTTGTTTTAGATCCAGTTCATTTTGAGCTGCAAGAACTTGTTTTTGGGCTTGGGCAAAAGCGGTCTGTTTCTGGTTTAAAAGGATCTGCGCTGCAGCGATTTGTTTTTCAAGTTGGGCCATTTGAGTCTTGATTTTATCTTCTGTATAGGTTAATCGATTTAACTGCCCTCGGACTTGATTCGTTTGATTTGTAATGTCTTTCTGCTGTTGAACAGCATCTCCTATTTCATTTGCCCGAGAAGGCAATGCCGATGTCTCGAGTAAAAAAAGACAAAATACCACAATGGGTAGCATATTCTTCCTGAACAAACGACCCCTCCGTTCTTAAATTAAAATTTTAACAAGACTTCGATCTCTAAATAGGAATTCTTTTAAACTAGAAATCAACATATGTAAAGCTTTGATGAATGAATGAAAATAAATTTACGTTCGCCACAGTTTCCAGTGGCTTGCCAGATTCGATCAGGACGTTCTAGGCTTATTCCAGTGTACTCTTTTGTCTCAGAAAGACCATGCACAACGCATTTGTGTCAAGAGACACAAACAACGTTACATATTACACACTCCTCCTAAAACCAAGCCAGGAAGTTTCTTTACTTAGCATGATGCAAAGCGCATTTGCGTCTTTTAGACGCAAACAGCACCACAGACCCATATCGCCCACTCCTCCTAGACCCCAGCCAGAGGAAGTTTCTTAGCTTAGCATGCACGCAAAGCGCATTTGCGTCTTTAGCCGCAAACAGCACCACAGAATCCCCGTCTTTCTACCCTCGTCGACCCCAGCCAGAGGAAGTTTCTTAGCTTAGTGAGCACGGAGAGTGGAATTGCGTCAATGAGTGCAGTCGATAAGGCGTTAAGAACCGCAACTGTTCACATGCAGAAAGCCCAGAAGTTTTGCGGTTTAGCCTTAGCGACAAGCGAATAGCAATGAAACGTGTGCGAACGTGCTAAGACACTTCCTCCCCTCCCTAAGTTCGAAGGAACTTCTGTAAAGATAATCCACTTCCCAGACCACCCATCGCCATGCCAGCGAGCAAAAGCCCCACAGAAACTTGGCTAAAGAGAGTTGCGTTTTGAACAACAGGTAGAAATGCCAAAGTCGATTGGACGTACATAACGATCCAATTATAGCCCATACCAACAATACCAGCAGCCAAGGCTCCGCCAATAAATCCTAGTACTAACCCCTCAATAAGAAAAGGCCAACGGACAAAACTGTTGCTTGCGCCTACTAATTTCATAATCTGAATTTCTCGGCGACGAGAAAACACATTCATTTTAACGTTAATGGAAATCAGCACAATGGCTGCAATGCCGAAAGCTACAACTACGCCAAGGCCAATCCACCTCAACCATTGAGTGAATTTCAAAAGCTTATCAACAAATCCCTGCCCGTAGTTCACTTTGTATACCCCAGGAAGAGCACGCACCTCGTCAGCCAAAGCTACAACGTTTTGAGGGTCCGTAGCTTTGACAGTCAACTTATCTGGGAAGGGATTAACTCCTCCAAGATCAGCCAAGATATTACTTTGAGAGCCACCCATTGTTATTCCGAAGTCTGTAAGGGCTTGGTCTTTAGTAACTACGGTCACAGAAGCTACCCCAGGCATAGCTTGAATCTTGGATTGTAAGCCCTCAAGTTCCGATTGGGTGGTGGTGTTTTGTACAAATGCCCCAATTTCCAGCTCAGATTCAAAGGACTTCGCCATATTGGAAGCGTTTGCTAGGAAAAATACAGAAAATCCTAAGATCACAAGGGAAACCATCACGGTTAAAACTGATGCTAAACTGAGCCAAGGATTGCGTTTCATGGAGTGGACCGTCTCGCGCAAAATATAGCGAGTGGAATTAAGCGTCATAGCCGTATCCCCCCTTTTCTTCATCGCGCGCAACTCGACCGTTTTCTATAGCGATCACCCGTTTTTGCATTTTATTGACAATCGCTTTAGCATGGGTAGCCATGACAATCGTTGTCCCTCGTTTGTTAATATTATAAAGCAACTCCATAATTCCCCATGCTGTTTCCGGATCAAGGTTACCCGTTGGTTCATCTGCTACTAATAACGCAGGGTTATTAATAATTGCCCGTGCTACACAGACTCGCTGTTGTTCTCCGCCGGAAAGTTCATGCGGATAGGCATTTTCTTTACTCGCAAGCCCAACGAGTTCCAACGTCGCTCGTGTACGAATCCGAATCTCATTCCTCGAAACTCCGATCACCTCAAGAGCAAAGGCTACATTTTCTTTAACTGTTTTATTAGGTAATAATTTAAAATCTTGAAAGATAACCCCAATAGTACGCCGAAGATAAGGCACTTCCCGTTCTTTCATTCGCACCAGATTTTTACTATTAATTTGAACTTGTCCCCGCGTAGGAATTTCATCACGGTAAAATAATTTAATCAGCGTCGATTTACCTGCTCCACTGGGACCTACCAGAAAAACAAAGTCCCCTTTGCCAATTTTGAGGTTGACATCAATAAGGGCTCTGGCACCGTTCGGATATATCTTGGATACATTTATTAACTGAATCATACTGTACTGGTTTCTAAATACTGAATAATCCTATATATCCAGCACTTTCACCTTGTCGACTAAACAAAGTGGTAGCATCACAGGATTCAGCTACTAAGGTTAATACTCTCGTATTAAACATCCATAACGCCTTAATTGATCCTATCAACTAAGTACAACAGACGTGCGACAGTTAGTCAGCCCCTAAAACAACTCCGCACAGGCCTTTCAACTATGTGTACATGTGCAGTGTGTCTTCTAAGCTTAATTGTTAAGCTCCTAGTAGAATTTTCCTACTCACTGACCATAAACCAGGTGTGTTCACTTCCTTTCGGAAATTAATCCTTTACACCGTCTTAGAAACATCTGCGCTACAACTTTTTCCAAATCTCCAATAATTCGCCCTTCTAGTTGTCGTTTAAACGAATAGCGATTGCCGTACAAAATACCAACATCATGTGGTCTTGTAGGGTTTATATTCATTTGAAAGATTGACTAGAATCGCTTTCATTGTTGTTTTCATGGAACTCAACCTTGCTCAGTTCCATGTTACTAAGGTTTGAAAATTTTCTTACGTCTCACCCTTTTTTCTCTATAACTATTAGAACATTCGACACTCGTCGTGGATTTCCTGTTTGTGAAATTTGACAATCCTAGTTTGCTCCGCCTTACCCTCTCATTATCCTGGTAGACACCGCTGAGGAACCAGAGAAATCAAAGTACTTCTAGCTGCGTTGATGTTACTTTTAGATATTCAACAGAAAAACAAACTGCGTTGCCGAGATTAGCTTTTTTCTTCTCAACCAACGCATTCACTTACTAATAGGAACGGCATATTCCACGCGACCTCTATAGCCTTCGTTATCTTTCAATTAATTATAATAATTTATTCTAAATCTAAAAGATTATTTCTGAAATATCAAATGCACCTTAAACAACAACTGCCCGCTTTTTAGGAAAAGCTCATGATATAAATGGATGAGCACAACCGACGCAGAACAAAAAAATACTTCACAAGAAAGAAAGGACAAGTACTCTCGAAGAATACTTGTCCTTTCTTAATCTGGAAATCCACGTTAATCGTTTTTTGGAAAGAATTATCCCTACTTTTTGGCAAGAACCTCATGAACCGCTTTAACTAAGTCTACCTTGGTCAATCCATATTTTTCCAGAAGCTCCTGGGGACGTCCAGATTCTCCAAACGTGTCATTAAGTCCTACTCGAACCATAGGGGTGGGTAGTTTCTCACCTAAAACCTCTGCGATAGCACTTCCTAGTCCGCCGATGATGTTATGTTCTTCCGCTGTGACTACAGCTTTCGTTTGCTCGGCAACCCTCACAATAGTTTCTACATCCAGTGGTTTAACAGAAGCGACATTGACAACACTTACACTAATCCCTTTGACTGCAAGCTCTTCAGCCGCTTCTAGCGCCATGGACACCATCAAGCCGTTGGCCATGATTGCAACGTCTGTCCCTTCTTTAAGGATGTTCGCCTTCCCGATCTCAAACTTATAATCTTCCCCAAAAAGCAGAGGAACAGCTAAACGCCCCATGCGAATATAAACTGGACCGTAGTATTTGGCAGCAGCCAAAACCACCTGGCGGGTTTCCTCTCCATCGGCAGGGACTAAAACCACCATGTTTGGAACGGCACGCATAATCGCTACGTCTTCAACCGCCTGATGAGAACCTCCATCCTCCCCTACCGTAATTCCAGAATGGGTAGCAGCTATTTTTACATTTAACTTCGGATAGGCAATCGAATTGCGGATTTGCTCAAACGCACGCCCTACAGCAAAAATTGCAAAAGTACTGGCAAAGGGAATCTTGCCTGCTGCCGCCAACCCTGCCGAGGTCCCTAATAGATTTGACTCAGCAATCCCCATGTTAAAAAAACGTTCGGGGTATTTTTTGCCAAAGTCAGCAGTCTTAGTCGACTTCGATAAATCTGCATCTAAGACAACAACATTGGGGTTTTCAGCCCCTAAAATCAGAAGTGCATTGCCATACGCGTCACGTGTCGCTACTTTATCAGCCAAGGGTAAGCGCCTCCTCCTGTAATTCTTTAAGTGCCTGCTCACCTTGTTCCACACTAGGAGCATTGCCATGCCAGCCTGCTTGGTTTTCCATAAAGGAAACCCCTTTACCCTTAAGTGTTTTTGCAATGATAATTGAAGGTTTTCCTTTGATCTGCCTAGCCTCTGCAAACGCCTCAATCAAAGCATCCACATCATGTCCATCGACCTCGATCACATGCCAGCAAAAGGCACGCCATTTTTCTGGTAGCGGAGAAGAACACATGACACTATCCGTTGTTCCATCTATTTGCAAGCCATTAAAATCCAAGACGGCTGTAACATTATCCAGGTTGTAGTGGGCAGCCGCCATCGCCGCTTCCCAAACTTGTCCTTCAGCCATCTCGCCATCACCCAGCAAAACAAAAACTTGATAATCTTTGCCATCAAGCTTTCCAGCCAGAGCCATTCCATTGGCCGCAGAAAGACCTTGCCCTAAAGAACCCGTGGACATGTCCACGCCGGGGGTCTTCTTCATATCAGGATGTCCTTGGAGCATATGGCCAGTTTGGCGAAGCCCTTGAAGCTCCTCCTTGGGGAAATAACCCTTCTCCGCCAGAGCAGCATAAAGTACAGGGGCAGCATGTCCCTTGGAAAGGACAAAGCGGTCTCGATCTGCCCAACGCGGATCCTTTGGGTTTACTCGCATTTCGCGGAAGAATAACGTAGCTAAGATTTCTGCAGCTGATAAGCTTCCGCCAGGGTGTCCGGATTTTGAAGTTACAAGCATGGAAATAATGTCTTGACGAAGAGTATTAGCTATCCGCTTTATTTCAATATTTGTCAAAAGATCTCCTCCTTTAATTAATCCATAATCGCATTTCACTCTATGCAGGGGGACGGTTCTCTTGTCTACCCTCTCCCACTTCTATAAGTGGGAGTTCTAGGCTCTGCTTCGGTGGGGGTAGACTCCTCCTTCGCCGCTAAGTGCCCTTTTGGGATAGGCGGCTTCGGCGATAATCTCCACTGGAGACTTTCGTCACCGAAGTCTCGATGTTCAGCTTTAGCTGAACGAGTTCACTGTACAAATTTTGTTTTCTGAAGATACGCCGCAATAAACGCATCGATTTCCCCATCCATCACTGCTGACACGTTCCCAGTTTCAACATTAGTGCGATGATCCTTGACTAAACTATAGGGATGAAAAACATACGAACGGATCTGGCTCCCCCAAGCAATTTCTTGTTGCTCACCCCGTATTTCCGTGATCTCAGCTTCTTGTTCCTTGCGCCTAAGTTCCAGCAACTTTGCCTGTAAGACACGCATGGCGGCAGCTTTATTTTGAGTTTGAGAGCGTTCACTCTGACATTGAACTACAACCCCAGAAGGTAAGTGTGTGATCCGGATGGCAGAATCCGTCTTATTGACGTGCTGACCGCCAGCCCCCCCGGAACGGTAAGTATCCACCCTCAAATCTTCGCTATCAATCGTTATCTCGTTATCCTCTGTCACTTCTGGAATGACATCCACGGAAGCGAAAGAGGTATGACGACGTCCTGATGCATCAAATGGAGAAATTCGCACTAATCTGTGTACGCCTTTTTCAGACTTTGCATACCCGTAGGCATTTTCTCCACAGAAAGACAACGTAACGCTTTTAATGCCCGCCTCATCACCATTCAAAAAGTCTAAGGTCTCAACTTTATATCCATGTCGTTCTCCCCACCGAATATATAGCCGATAGAGCATTTGCACCCAATCCTGGGCCTCCGTTCCCCCGGCTCCCGCATGTAGGGTAACTATTGCATTGTTCCGATCATATTGCCCACTAAGTAGTATTTCCAATTCCAAAGCCTCAAACTGTTGCTGAAGCGCTTTAATCTCTCGCTCAATCTCTGACTCAAGACTCACATCATCTTCCTCAGTCGCCAACTTCCAAAGGGTTGTCGTGTCTTCCAGCCCTTGCTCTAGCTCATCGTAGATCCTGACTTTACCCTGATGGAGCGCCAATTCTTGCATCGTTTTTTGAGCCAAGGCCGGATTATCCCATAAATTAGGTCGTTGGAACTCCCTCTCCAGCGAGCTAATATTTTCTATTCGCTGATCAACGTCAAAGAGAAACCCTCAAATCTGCCAAACACATTGTTAACGTTTCCAGTTCTTTTTTCCAATCAGAAAGCACTTATATTCACCCTTTCAGAACTTATGTTAATCTTTCTGCGCTCTTCGCTTATGGCTCCCCGAAGAAGTCGCGTGAACACGTAGCGGGCCTTTACTTCTTGCCCAATCCACAACACTTCTTATATTTCTTCCCACTTCCACAACTACAGAGATCATTGCGCCCAATCTGTTCTCCGATGTGCACAGGTTCTGAGGGTTCCCTTTCATAACGGTTTTCCGTCACATTCCGAGGCTGTTCAGCAACTTCTTCCCGTACTTGAGGCGCAACACGCATGACATAACGGATGATATCATCCTGAATGGAGTCAATCATCGCTTGAAACATTTCAAAGCCTTCTCGCCTGAATTCTACCAACGGATCTTTCTGCCCATAGGCACGAAGACCAATTCCTTCACGTAGCATGTCCATGGCATCAAGATGATCCATCCATTTACTGTCCACAACCTGAAGCATTACCGCGCGCTCAATTTCCCTCATCAGCTCAGACCCAAACTGTTCTTCACGGCTCTCGTAGAATGCTACGGCTTTTTCTAGCAACATTTCCTCAATTTCTTCTACCGAAAGGTCAGAAAACTGTTCTGGCTTTAAATGGGTTCCCGGCAGATAGAAACTTTCAATATAGTCTGCTAAACCGGAAAGATCCCACTCTTCTGGGAACGCGCTTTCCCCACTAAACATAGCGATACTATCTTTGACCGCCTTCGCCAACATTTCCATAATATTATCACGAAGATTTTCGCCCATAAGCACAGAGCGCCGCTGTCCATAGATAACCTCGCGTTGTTGATTCATGACATCATCATAATCTAGGACATGTTTACGGATGTCAAAGTTGCGACTCTCTACACGCCTTTGAGCAGTTTCAATGGACCTAGAGACCATCCTGGACTCAATCGGCATGGTGTCATCCATCCCCAATTTGTCCATTACGCTCATGATGTTGGAACCGAACATACGCATTAGATCATCTTCAATCGAAATAAAGAATTGCGTTGATCCAGGGTCACCTTGACGTGCAGCACGTCCCCGCAATTGGTTATCAATTCGCCGAGATTCATGCCGTTCTGTACCAATAATGTGTAAACCCCCTAGTTCATGTACGCCCTCACCTAAAATAATATCCGTACCACGGCCGGCCATGTTAGTGGCTATCGTAACCATCCCTGATTTTCCGGCATGGGCTACGATTTCCGCTTCTTTTTCATGGTATTTGGCATTAAGAACTTGATGCGGAATACCGCGCCGCCCTAGTAGGTCACTTAAATGCTCGGATTTCTCGACCGAAACCGTTCCTACTAGGAGTGGTTGCCCTTTAGCGTGGTGTTCAATCACACTTTCTACAACCGCCAAAAACTTGCCTTCTTCCGTACGATAAATTACATCAGAGCTATCGTTTCGAATCATTGGCTTATTTGTGGGGATTTCTACAACATCAAGTTTATAAATCTTCCGAAATTCTGGTTCTTCCGTCATGGCAGTCCCAGTCATCCCAGAGAGTTTTTTGTACATTCGGAAGTAATTCTGAAAAGTAATAGTGGCTAAGGTTTGAGATTCCTTTTCAATTTTCACTCCCTCTTTGGCTTCGATAGCTTGGTGTAATCCTTCACTATAACGGCGACCAATCATTAAACGCCCAGTAAATTCATCGACAATAATAACCTCTCCGTCTTTAACCACGTAATCGCGGTCTCGCCTGAAGAGGGTTTGTGCTTTCAACGCCTGATTGACGTGATGGGCTAGCTCTGTATGGATATCCTCATATAGATTATCCACACCCAGCATGCTCTCAACCCGACGGACTCCTTGTTCTGTAAGCGTGACCACTCGCTCTTTTTCAATCACTTTGTAATCATCTTCGGGTTTCAACCTGGGAATAATCATAGCGACTCTAAAATATAACTCCGTAGGCTTGTCTGCCTCACCGGAAATAATAAGTGGAGTCCTGGCTTCGTCAATAAGGATAGAGTCAACTTCGTCCACTATCGCATAATTTAGTACACGCTGAGCCAAGGCTTCTGGGCGAGTGACCATGTTATCCCGAAGATAGTCAAAGCCAAATTCGTTATTTGTCCCATACGTAATATCTGCTGCATAACTATTCCTACGTTCCTCCTGGTTCAATCCATGCACAACTAAACCAATGGAAAGACCAAGAAACTGGTGAATTTGCCCCATCCATTCACTGTCGCGGCGAGCTAAGTAATCGTTAACTGTCACGACATGAACGCCTTGAGCAGTCAAAGCATTCAGATAGGCTGGCAAAGTGGAAACAAGGGTTTTTCCTTCCCCAGTGCGCATCTCAGCAATCCGACCATCATGAAGTACCATTCCCCCTATCAACTGTACATCATAGTGTCGTTGATTAATTACCCTTCTGCCAGCCTCTCGAACGACAGCAAATGCCTCAGGCAATAAGTCATCAAGACTTTCTCCCCGTTCTAAACGTCCTCGAAATTCAACGGTTTTCCCACGCAATTCGTCATCGCCCAGCGCTTCAATCGTCGGTTCAAAGCTATTAATCATTACAACGCGCTTTCGATATTTCCGGATTTCGCGCGCATTATCGTCGAACAAATTTAAAAAACCCATTATGTCCACCTTTCTCAATCCTTATATATTCATTAATTCTAACATCCTTGAGAACCGACTGCAACTGAACCGGGCGATTGGAGGAAATTTAGCTTTTTTAAGAAAAGTCTACTTTCGGTCTAGTATAAAGAAAACTTGGTTGGCACCCGCGAAGACACTGTCTTCGCACGTATTGATATTCTGTCAAACGCTGCCCATGACTCGAACAGGACATTCGAGATTAGTAGCGCCGCCAAGACGATAAGCACGATACTCTCCAGTGACGAAAGCCTCCGGTACGATAGTCTCCGGTGACGTAAGTCTCCAGTGGAGACTTATGCCGAAGGCGCTGAGCCACTGACGAATACTTCCGCGCCGTAGGATGAGTATCGCCGAAGCCGTGATCCCTAAAGGAATACATTCCGGCGTAGGATAGGGTTTCGCCGAAAGCGCACGGCCATTAACGAGCACTATCGCGCTGAGGATGAGTATTGCCGAGCCACACACCCAAAATGATACTTCGTGGCGAAGGAACGAGCTTA
>LOEW01000279.1 GCA_001516045.1 Desulfosporosinus sp. BRH_c37 | reverse complement strand
TTATAGATTTTCCGGTTGTCGTGATCTTAGACAGTCAAGGAAATAATTTTTATGACAGTGCTAGATCCAAGTATAGAAGAATATAGTAGTGTTATTTTGTCTTGTCTTAAGAAAAGTATAGTGGACCCAGAACCTCAGATAAGAGAAAGGGGTCTATATTTAGATATAGTTTTGTGAGGTTAAGTAGTACCGGTGCTGGGAGGGCCTTCTCCCGCACCGGTGTTTGCATTCTTAGGTGGATTTAACATTTGCATAAAGTAAAGAAAACTTGGCTAGCACCAAGTTTTTTATTACTTATCATTAAGTTTTTATCCAAATCCTAAGATACCCACTTCTACAAGTGGGAGTGGGTACACCTTATTTTGCTTCGGTGACGATAGTCTCCAGTGACGAAAGCCTCCGGTACGATAGTCTCCGGTGGAGAGTATCGCCGAAGCTGTGATCCCGAAAGGAATACCTACCGGCGTAGGATAGGGTTTCGCCGAAAGCGCACGGCCATTAACGAATACTATCGCGCTGAGGATGAGTATCGCCGAAGCCGTGATCCCGAAAGGAATACCTACCGGCGTAGGATAGACTTATGCCGAAAGCGCACGGCCATTAACGAATACTAGGCACTGTAGGATTAGTATCGCCGAAGCGCACGGCCCTCAAGGAATACTTTGCACGTAGGATGACTTACGTCACCGAAGACTCGATGTTTAACTTTAGTTGAACGAATTCACTTGGAATTGTTTATATACTTTATTATGTGGTATAATATATAGTTGGGTGCCACAAGCGTCTTTTGCCCCGTTGGCGAAACTCACGCGCGATCGCGACATAGTCTGTTTCCGCAGTGATTGAAAATTTTTCTGCGCAGTTATAGATAAAGACGCATTTGGAAAACTTATAGAGTATAACAATACAAAAAGGAGAATGAAAGCATTGGCAACATTTATAGACTTGGGATTAAGCGAACCAGTACTTCGATCAATTATTAACATGGGTTTTGAAGAAACAACTCCTATTCAAGAAAAGACGATTCCCACTGCACTGCAGGGAAGGGATCTAATAGGACAGGCTCAAACCGGAACTGGGAAAACTGCAGCTTACGGAATCCCCTTAGCGGAAAGAATTATGGAACAAGCAGAGCAGATTCAGGGTATTGTGCTTGCGCCAACTCGAGAATTAGCGGTCCAGGTGGCTGAGGAATTAAACAAGATTGGTCAGTTTAAACGAATTCACGCTTTACCTATTTATGGAGGTCAAGGAATTGATTGGCAGATCCGGGCTCTTAAGAAAAGGCCTCACATTATTGTGGCGACTCCGGGACGATTGATGGATCATATGAGGAGGAAAACGATTCGCCTTAATGATATCAAAATTGTTGTTTTGGATGAAGCCGATGAAATGCTAAACATGGGTTTTTTGGAAGATATCGAAACGATATTGAAGGAAATTCCAGTGGAAAGACAGACCTTGCTCTTTTCGGCAACCATGCCGAGACAGATTCAAAATATTGCTCAGCGGTTCATGAAGGAACCAGAGCTTATTAGTATTAAGGCTATGGGAGTCACAGTATCAGATACGGAACAACATTATGTGGAAGTATCAGAACGACTAAAATTTGATGTGTTATCACGTATTCTAGACATCCAATCACCAGATTTGGCCATTGTTTTTGCTCGAACCAAGCGGCGTGTGGATGAACTTTCAGAGGCCTTGAGCAAACGTGGTTACTCGGCGGAAGGAATTCACGGAGACTTGACCCAGAGCAAGAGGGACAGTGTCTTGCGTCAATTTAAAGACGGAACGATCGAAGTTTTGGTCGCCACAGATGTGGCTGCTCGGGGACTTGATATTAGTGGAGTGACCCACGTCTTTAACTTTGATATCCCACAAGATCCTGAAAGTTATGTCCATCGGGTCGGCCGAACAGGCCGAGCAGGAAAATCGGGCTTAGCTATCACATTAGTCACACCTCGTGAGATGGGCATGCTCAGACTGATTGAATCGGTTATTAAGCGGAGAATCGTACGCAAACCTATTCCGACGATCATTGAGGCTGTTGAGGGTCAGCAACGCCTAACTATGAATGAAATCTTACGAGTAATCGCAGAAGAAGATATTGAAAAATATAAAGGGGTAGCGGAAGAGTTATTGGCAGAAAACGACTCAGTAACCCTTTTATCTGCGGCGTTAAAAATCATAACCAAGGAACCTGAAGCTGTTGAAGTTCGTTTGACGGAAGCTGCACCTATGCGTGGAAGAAGTATGGGGAATAATTATAGACCGCAGCAGGGGAATTATAACCGAGACAGTTATGGACAAAAGACAGACACATGGGCTCGACGAAAAGGCAACGATGTTCGTGGAGGCGCTTCAGGAGCTCAACGGGGTAGAGATAATAAGAGAAACGGATAAAGGAAACTTTTAATAGTTTGCTGAACCTATCTGGGTTTAGCGCTACTTATTTTCTACTTTTAGAGGTGGAAGTCTCAGTGTCAGTGGCGGTAAATTATCGGAGCAAAGCTTGCGGAAAAGATGAAGTGTTTCATCTTTTCCTTTTTTTAACGAATGATTTATCATGATGAAGAATACTTAAAATGGTATAATTTAGAAATAGTTAGGTGGTGAATCGATAGTGAAAGAGATTAAAGAAATGCTCGGACTCATCATAAATAAACTTGACGGATTAGAGTCGAGAATGGATAGATTAGAGTCAAGAATGGATAGCATAGAGTTGCGAATGGATAGATTAGAGTCAAGAATGGATAGCTTAGAGTTGCGAATGGATAACATAGAGTCGCAAATGGATAGATTAGAGTCGAGACAAGCTGAAATATACTTGGCCGTTAAGGCAATAGAACATAACAATTTAGTGCATGGAGCAGAAATCGATAATATCAAGTTTAAGGTTAACTATTTTGAAGGGACGTTAAATGCCGTGGGTGACGTAATTACTTCACGGAAGGCGATATAGATATAACATTAACACACTAATTATTCCGTGGTTCGGTTTATAAAAAATCCCTCCGCTAAAAGGAAAGCGGAGGGATTTTTCGCATGGCGAAACTGCTTTGAATGAACTTTTCAGGAACAGTCGAAGGATAAAGACCGTTATGTGTCGAATCTTTCATTCTAGTGATGTTGGAACCTTTTGGGGAGCATTGACATGTGCTTCAGCCGAATTAAAATGGAGGATGATTATGATCTATGAAGTGTGTGTGCTCGTGACCACGATCATTTTAGGTATGTTAGGCATTGAATTACTGTTATTGGTGCACTCGGCACGGAAACTGACAAATGAGGCAAAGCATGCGATGCAAATTGTTAATACTCATTTACCGCATCTGCTTTCGGACTTGCAAGAAGTTACCACCCTTGTCAGACAAACCACTGAGCAGGTAGGTGGTACAGTAAATGAGGTTGCTGTTAGTCTTGAGGAGCTGAGGAAGAATCCTTTGCACTTCGTTAGAGTCTTTATGTTGTCGGCGAAACAAGTTATTGAGCTATGGCATGACATTCGTGGACGGAATAAGGAAGCCTCGGACCGCTAGAGTAGTCGTCTTGAAGGTACCCTCTTGCTATCCATGGCCAGTGGTCCCTTCTCACTACCCATGGCCAGCGGTCCCTTCTCACTATCCATGGCCAGCGGTCCCTTCTCACTATCCATGGACAGTGGTCCCTTCTCACTATCCATGGCCAGCAGATCCATTTCAGGTTTATGCTGGAGCGGCTCTTCCGTTGGTGTATCTTTATCAATATTTATGGGAATATTGTCTGAATTTCGTATTTTAAGGGATTCCTGAATAAAGGTTTGAAGGTCTTCTGCAATTTTCTTACCTTTATCTACCAAATCTATGCGTTGTTGTTTCAATGTTTCGGCATGAAGGGACGTGACGTCCTCGACGTGTTCCCTTGCATTGTCGGCTTTTTTATAAATCCCTAGGCGTAATTCTTTTCCGCTTTTCGGTGCAAACATTAGGCCGACCACCGCCCCAGCTAGGCCTCCAACGAAAGCAGCTATGGCAACGGTACTCAGGTTAGTTCTCTGATTAGCTTTGTGCATTCTTAGCATAAGATCATTCCTTTCTTCATTAATATGCTTGATGTATTTTATCATATAGTCAGTGAACTCGTTAACTAGAGTTGAACATATTTGCTTGCGTCAAATGGTATGAAAGTGAATAAAGTGAATAAAGTGAACCCCAAAAGTAGATACGGTTAAAAGCCCTGAGCTACATTGGGAGGGTCATTCGATTGATTTGATGTAATTAATGACTGGAAGTATTGAAGAATGTCCCATATAATGCATGATATTGAAGATGGCTATCAAAAGAAAAAAAAGGTTTGTTGATGCCAAGCATTATACGGTAACGTTTATTAAGTAGGCAATAATGAGTCTCTACTAGGAGCAGTTCAAGTACTGCAAGTTCTACGTACTCTGGTGCAGCGTAATCAAAGCGGTTCCAGGCATAGTTTATCTTTTTTCTCGCTTCTTCAATTTCCGCTTTCAAATATTCCGCCTCACTGAGCTTTGGTCTTTCCGGAGAAGAAACAGATAATAAGAAGTTTTTCACTAAAGTCTTCATTAGAATTCGCCTCCCCTCACTTAATTACTATGGTGTTAAAGGGTTACTTTCTACCCTATAAAGCTCATTTACATTCGGCAGGGGTGCTGCACAAGGCATGGGGTTCTGACTAGTGCAAAAATAAAAACTGACTATTTTATTTAGTCAGTTCAAATATATGTTCACTTTTGTATTGATATGACCAATGAAGTTTGAGAAATTGAGCATTTTAGCACGTTAATATTTATATTGTTATAAAACTCACCTTAATTGGGAAAGACTAGAAATAGTCTAAACTTAAGAGGTGATTTATATTTTATTACCATACCGACGATGTCGGAAATCCTCGGCGATATTCCTTTGTGGGATGATCTGCTTGTTTCTGTGGCAAGCCAGTTTCTTACCTGCTTTGGGACAAGTAAGCGATGATACGTCCGAAAATCCAATTAATAGTACCCTTAAAATCGTAGTACAGCGTGGGGAAACCCTTTGGGAACTTGCCCGAAACCATCACACTAGGGTGGATGAAATTGTAAAGCTTAACAAGGTAAAAGACCCTGACCATATCGGAGAAGGCGAATCCTTATGGATTCCGAACAAAGTGGTAGAGGAAAAAACCGAGAAAACCGAAAAAACTGAGAATGGAAAAATTAAAGATATAATTAAGTTGGATAACACGTTTAATCCGTTGTGGTGGGTGAATGCTTTACGCAAACGAGTAGTCCAGTCAACAATTCTAACTTACGAAATCTTTGTAAACCAAGAAACACCTGATCCTCCCGTAATAAAAACGCTTCCTAATGATATTGATGACGTTCAGAAACAAACAGAGCTCAAAACAGCTACAATAGGGGCGGAAAAACAGATTCTCTCACGCAGTTTAGGGCGTTTGGTCTCCAAAGAGGATGTGGAATTATTGACCCGTGTCATCCATGGTGAAGCGCGAGGCGAAAACTTTGAGGGACAAGTAGCTGTTGGGGCAGTTGTTCTAAATCGCTTGAAGGATCCCCGTTTTCCTAAAACAATACGGGCAGTCGTTTACCAATCAGGCGCATTTACAGCGGTAGATGATAAACAGATTCATTTAGACCCCAATGATCAGTCTTACAAGGCTGCCGAAGCGGCACTATCCGGACTGGATCCATCGAACGGAGCATTATTTTACTTCAATCCACTTCTCGCCACAGACCATTGGATCAAGAATCGACCAGTCATTAAACGTATCGGTAACCATACTTTTAGTATTTAAGTGGGTCTTGTGGGGGACTTGTGTGACACAGCGCTCAGTACCTACGACGCAGAGCAAACTAGGGAACTTGCGTTACAACGCTCACTTGCTTGCTCTCGCAGATCAAACTAAGACTTAAGAGCTTGCTCTGTAAGCGGGCAGGGTTCCCGGCAAATCGGACATCCCTGTCCGGTTGCCGGCAGTGTACGTCCTTGTACACTGCCCCGCTATGTGAAAGCGCTCTTCAGTCAAGTTTGATTACTGCTTGATCAAAGAAGATTCACTTTTGTAAGCGCGAAGTTCCGGGCTGGAAGCACGGGGGAAGCACGGGGACGGTTCCGTTGCTTCATTCAGGGTTACTTTTCAGCTTACGTAAAGACGTTTCTTGTGTAACACTGCGTCCAGGGCTCGGTTGAGGAACGGAGGAACGTTTATTAACTATATTAAGGAAAGAGATAGGATTGATAGTATTCTCTGATTTATCTACCCTTTCTTTTTACATTATAGAATGTATATCCGAATCCGAACCTAATAAGATAGCCACGACTTCTTTTAGTCGTGGCTATCTTACAAGTAACAAAAAAATAGTAATACTATGTGCAGAATGTAAAAACAAGAAGCCCTAGAAATAATCTAGGACTTTCTCACATCATGCTTTGGGTTTAAAAAACCCTCTCACTTAAATTATTATATGTAGTTTCATCTAAAAGTATGACAACGCATAAGAGTCGCTTTCGCGACTCTTCCCACATAGTCCAATGAGCTAACAATTAGCTCTCTCACTTAATCATATTTTAAATATACCATATTGTCCATGTTTGTCAACATCCAAGTATCAACAAATTTAATATTATCTGATTCCACACATGCTGATGGCTTTACTTATCTTGTCCAAAATTGGTCCGGGAACTCTTCCCGTTCTACTATTAAAGTCTATGCGTTGAACACTTACACAAGTGATGTTTAATATATTAGCCCATCTAGTCATTGGGGGTATGTCATACACCATTGGAACTTTTACGTACATGGACAAATTTTTCTTATCGTCATCGGGCGCTTGGCTAGATAATGGTAGTACAAAAACTTGCTGGCCCGAAACCCTTAAAATTATCGCAGGATGTTTGCCACCAAATTCTTGCCCGATGTTAAAACCAAAATCAACCCAAAAAACCTTTGACCGCCTTAAATCGGTTTCAGGGGGAATAGCAAAGTTATTCTCATTCGATACCAATTCAACCTTGCGCTTTAACCAACCTAAAAAAATACTTGCAGTGTAAACTGCTTCCTCATCAGAGGCCTTGTTCGTATCAACAAATCCCTCAAGGCACTTGATGAGGTCACTGTAATCTTGTGATAAATCAATTTGATTTTTATCCTTTTCTGACATATTTCACCTCCGATTTCCCTCGAATTAAATATTACCACAATATGTTAAGTTTGAATATGGCCTTTAAATTACTATTACCATACTGGGTATGATAAGCAAAAATCCCGTAACTTTATTTGTTGCGGGATTTTTCTCATGAAAGAAACTAACTTTGTCGATGTCTCGGTGGTGCGTCTCCTTTATGTAAAGTGAAAAAAGCAATTTCTGGGGGGACATTAAACCGAAATGGAAGGACACTTTCGCCAATGCCCCGGTTAATGTATAGAGGAATACCGCTAATTACATGATACCCTTCATAAAATCCAAGGTCTCCTAAATAAGTATTGGTGATTAGTGGTGGTAGACCAGGAAGACGGATTTGCCCTCCATGGGTATGCCCAGTAAGAAGAAGCTCGGCTCCGTTTTCTGCCACATCGTCAAGACAATCTGAAGAATGGGCTAAGACTAGGCGAAAGGGCGGAGTGATCGGGTCGTGTGAGGGAGTTGAGAGAACCTTTTGATAGGCCAGTTCCACATCGTCATGAGCGGTAGCTGGGTCGTCGACCCCGATGACCCAGATATTAAGGCTCGGCAGAAAAAAAGCATTGTTAAGTAAGGGCGTCCACCCTAAGCGTTGAAACTGTTGAAGATACCGCTTGAAAAGGGTGTGAGAAAGGTTGTAATCGTTGTTACCCATAACAACAAACTTTCCGAAGTTTGCCGTAAGTCCTTCCAAATAGCTTGTTAGCTTATCTAGATCCGTTCGAGTGGAAATGATATCTCCAGTGATTACGAGTAGATCCGGTTTTTGATCCATCACAATCTTATTAATACGTTCCGGCAAAGTTCGTAGGGTTTCCAGATGCAAATCACTGAGTTGGCAGATCGACTTTCCCTCTAAAGAGGTTGGTAGATTGGGGTAAAATAAATCCCAATGCTCCCTTTTCAGGTCCAAGGTATCATGTCTTGCATAACCGAGTAGCCCGAAAGCCCCAAGAGGTAGTGTAGAAATAAGCCGATGGTTTGCTATAAAACCGCCGATGCCACGAAAAAAGTTGCGTCGGGATATGTAGTGAGTTTGAGATGGGGGGAGTTTTTCGGGCATGGTTGCCTCCTCAATTAATAGTTTGCCCACATGTTATATTCAGAACCCTTCCATTTACACTATCATATCATGTTATAAAGTTACTTTGAAATGAATTAATTAAGGAGGGGAGCATGGTGAAGTTCGGTGGGGATAAGCCAAATGATCCTTATGAAACCATTGGACCGCAGGGGTTCCCTATGCAGTTACCTAATACTCAATTAGGTCAGGGATATTCTCCAGGTGCTATTCGCAATACGCTGGGCTCAGGACTTAAGGCAAGTGGGTTTTTCCAAAAAGATGGGCAAATCCAAAACTCTCGGGGGGGGTTTATAGGGGCGAAACAACTGCCTCCTCAAGGGATACCATACCAGGCCCCTCCACTTGGGCAAGGAGTGGGCTTTGTCCCCCAGCAACAAAATGGGTACAATCATAGCTCGATGTTCACTCAGGGGCAAGGGTATAATCAAAACCAAGTCTATTATCAAGCACAAACGCGTCAACTAATTTTGGAAGCCGCCCAACAAGGGATTATGGGCAATGGTGTTGCTACGATCTCACCAGATAATAGTTTTCTTCTTATTGCCAATCTTCCGGCGCCTAATTCGTTTCTGGCACAAGGACAAACAGGGATGTATGCCTCTTATTTGGTGGATGAGAAGGGGAAGACAGGGTTTCTGGTTGGGCTTTTGAGATCAGTCGGAAATGGAGTTTATCGGACTCATTTCCAAAGCCAAGTTCCACTTCATCATTACAGTCGTGTCGTAGTCTCAGTAGAAAATCCTGTACAGCTTGGGCAGGCACCGAATGGACCGATCATTTTAAAAGTCAAAGAGCCAATGGGAATGATGACTTTTCTAACTCCGATGAGGAATACCGCAACGACTGTTTGGGGAAAGGTATCGGGATTGTTCAAAGGCAGAAAAAAACCGGCGACAATTCCAGAAGCTGCCCCAATAAATTCCGAAATTTTTCAATCTCCTAACCAAATGGAAGTAGCACCCGGCGCTATAGTACCTCCGACCTATTCTCCTCCGAATCCATAAATAAGTAATGATAAAACCTTTTCAGCGGGTAAGATAAGAATGTTAGGGGTAGGTAATTCATTTGTAAGAATACCTACCCTTGTTTTACTAGTTTCGCCATCACCGCGCCTTGCCAATCCACACTGCAGGAGTATAAGTAATGAGTGGCAGTGTGGCGATAAGCTCGTTCCTTCGCCACGAAGTATCATTTTGGGTGTGTGGCTCGGCAATACTCATCCTCAGCGCGATAGTGCTCGTTAATGG
>LOEW01000278.1 GCA_001516045.1 Desulfosporosinus sp. BRH_c37 | reverse complement strand
AATGAGGAATGAGGAATGAGGAATGAGGAATGAGGAATGAGGAATGAGGATTAACGTATTGGCTGCAAAAATTGAAATGCCTAACATAAAACCAACCAGAATAGTGTACATAGGATGTCTTATTACTTTATAGGGTCCGCTTGTGATAAGCTTGTGTTCTTACTTTAGCTCAAGATCTGGCGAATATTGGCGACCTAAGGCGCGGTGAGCCCAATGGAGAAACGGGAGTGTGAATAACACTAAGACTAAACCAATAAGGCGTAACCAATTGGGTATTGGTAAAGAAAAAATGGATAGCCAAGAAGGATAAATCCCATAGACAATGATGCCAAGCAACATAATTAAGGAAAGGATCGAACGCATGGTTGTGCTAATCATTCCTTCCCGTTTAAACGCTAAATTTGGGTTTTCGGTCCGCTCTCTATCAAAGCTATCTCTGCGACCATGATGGGATCGGATGGACTCGGAATAAAAGACCTGGTGAATCATTTTAAAATGATTCACCAGGTCTTTTATTCAAAATGTCTTTTCCGCATTAGGCAAACCCAGGCTCTAGGTGGGCTTGGGTGGTTAGATCCAAAATGGCTCGAAACGAGCGAAAGGATTTCAAAGTAGGACTCCACTGAGTTAACGATATCTCTGGCAGTAAGCTGCGGTGGACCTGGCCTATCACGTTTTTCATCTGCGTTGCCAGCAATACTCAGCCACAGGCCATCATTTACTAAATGGGAAGCAACATTTTCAGCAAAGATCTTCCGTTCTTCATCTGAATTTAATGCATGAAAACAGCCTCTATCAAATGCAAAGCCAAATGGTACCCCTTCAATTTTGTTTGTAAGGAAGTCACTTACAATAAAGGTACATTTGAAATTAGTTTTTGAAGCTTCCTCTATAGCCTTCTGTATGGCAATCTCTGAAGTATCAATACCTATCACATTAAAATTATTTTGGGAAAGCCATATGGAGTTATTGCCCGTACCGCATCCAATTTCTAGTGCTTTACAGGGTTTTATGGCCATCGTGGTTACACTCTGAATAAGGTTAAAATCTGGTTTGCCAATATCCCAAGGAGTATTGCCTGTTTTATATCTTTTATTGAAATGGTCCTCTGTCATCTTGTTTTTACCTCCTACAGCATAAAACTTGAGAATCAATTTCGGCGCATCCTCTGGAACATATTGTTAGGTCGTCTTCTATTCAATATTATATATTATTTTAAGGTCAAAGCAACTTCTCTTCCATACTAATACAAGCCTATGTCTGATATGGCTAATTACGCATTGTATCACCATGAAAGCTGGGATGGGAAAGGATATCCAAAAGGCTTAAAAGGGGAAGCGATACCCTTCGTGTCTAGAATCATAACTATAGCGGATGCCTATGATGCGATGACTAGTGATAGAAGTTATCGAAGTGCACTACCAAAAGAAGTTGTTATAGAGGAATTACATAAAAATGCAGGTATTCAATTTGATCCCGAACTGGTAAGAGTCTTTATTGAAAAAGCATCTAAAGTTGCAGGCTGAGGGCATTGCGGACCTAACCCCAGAACCTAGCCCCCGACCCGTAATGGCAAAGGAATTAAACAACATTCGTACACACCCGGACAATCTATCGAGTGTACGATATTTTTTTATTCTATAATAAAATATTACAATGAAGAATCTATTGTAAAATTCTAAATATTAAGGTAATATATCAAAAAGGCACAAGGAGTGAGTAATTATGACTTGTCCAAAGTGTCATCGAGGGATGGCATCTAGTGAGTTACTTTACTGTTCAGAATGCCAATCAGAATTAAAATCTCTAGATCAAAAAGCAAATGATATAAGACGGTTGGAAATAGCAATTGAGAACAATAGCAATCCGGGAGTTTTAAAGAAATTAAATATGATGTTAAATAGAATACGAATGAATACAGAAGATAATCGTTTTTTGTCTAAAAGATAATGTCTAGCAGATTTGTGTAACTAAATAGGCTTTTGAAACCATAATTGTGCTCTTGGGAGGGGCCATCGAATGATGGGCCTTCTAGCTGGAATAGGACATTAAATTTTATTTGCCAGATCGTTGTGATGATCTGGCATTTTTTCTTATATTGGATTAACTTTTCGACTTTATATCTTGCATTGTGTCGATAAAAATGGGTGAGGAATGTGCATTAAAGTTTCTAGTTCACCCTTAATTTATTCACTTTAGAATTCCATTTAAAATGATTTCCGCATAGTATTGAGCCATTTCTTCAGGACTTAGCTTTCCTTTAGGATCATACCATTGGTACATCCAGTTACACATCCCCAATATTCCGTAGACAGTAGGGAGAACAGGTAAAGATTTAAGTGCCCCTTCGCTGATTCCTTTGTGAAAGATAAAAGTGATCTTTTTTTCGTATGTCTGAAGCCGGAAATAAATCTCTTCTTGTTTCTCTAAAGGGAGGTGGACCCTTTCCGTGAAGAAGATACTCATGTAGGGAGCTTCATCCCTAACATTCATTATGTGGTTGTGGATAAGTGCTCTGATACTTTTTTCGACGGACATATCTCGTTTCAGTAGTTCCTCTATACGCTTTTCGGCAGTATTCATGGTTTTATCAAATATCTCCCATAAAATTTCCTCTTTACTGTGTATATAATAATATAGCGCTGCCTTTGTAACATTCAGACTATTAGCAATATCTTGGACAGTTGTCGCACTATAACCTTTCTCGTGAAAAAGTTCTACTGCTGTGGCGATGATTTTGTCTTTTCCAATATTCAAAATTAGATCCTTCTTTCGTATAAAGAAAACTACTTGATTCGTGCCAAGCACTTTGGCACTGGTGGTCGTTATTGCCTTTACTGTACCTATCGTCAGTATACTTCGCCATCCAATGGCGGTGGCTAATTTTAAGCATCGTGTTTATGTCATGGAGTTGTTGCGCAAAAAATATCCTAATTTTAGCTAAATATTCCGAATTTACTTCTTTAAGAATTATACCATATTTTGAGGGGGCAATCATCTTTGAGGACAGAACGTTTACGAGCTATTGTTTTTATAAAGCACCTTATAGACTAAGCTTGGAATAAAATTGCCGATGAATATTCGGATCAATAATTTTGAATTTGCAAATGAAATATTGAGTAAACTGGCGTTATAATCTGATATTAGGACTTGTGCAATATGTATTCAACAGAATTACAACAGATATGGGCTTTTTTGCGAAGTGACAAAGCTGGAAAGTTCAGGTAATATAATCACAAATACTATTACTAATAATACTACTATCACATATCCGGCAATGGAGCCGTCAAGATGTCTGAAGAGATATCTGGCGGCTCTTTTTGGGTGCAGTTTAGTGTGTTTAATAATTACCATTCAGTAGCTAAATAATATGTTTCGCGGTTTAATTCTGATAATTCAGACTATTTTTATTTTATTATACAGATAAAATGATAATATGATTACTAACCATTTAGTAAAATAAATTTCATTAAGAATGGAGGCTGATAATGAATTAATAATCTTTTGGCTTTTTTAGGGCGTCTATTTTATCAATATGTGAAAAAATGAAAGACCGAGGTGAATGTAGAAATGATAATGAATAAGTACTGGAATCCAAGGACGGAGCTAATGCCGAGGGCGGAGTTAGAAGCTCTTCAATTAAAAAAACTGCAAAGGTTAACATTATGGGCTTATGAAAATAGTCCTTTTTGGCAGAGAAAGTTTGATAGTGGGGGGATCAAACCCCAGGATATTAAGAGCTTAAAAGATATCAAATTAATACCCTTTTTAACACGCGAAGAATTAACCCAGTCACAACTGCAATCCCCAATGTACGGAGATATTTTGGCTGTTCCACCTAATAAACCCATCCGTTATCATCAAACTTCGGGGTCGTCTGGTCGAGCCCCATTACGCATCCTAGATAGTCGCAAAGATTGGGATTGGGTTTCGGAGATGTGGTGTTACGGGATGTATGCTTTCGGCGTTAGGGAAACAGATATAGTTTATTTAGCATACGGATATGGGACTTTTATTGGATTTTGGGGTGCTCATTATGCTTCGGAGAAAATTGGAGCGCTTACAATTCCGAGTGGGGGTATTAATAGCCAAGAAAGGATTAGAAAAATAATTGAAATGGGAGCAACTGTTCTTGTTGCTACACCAACGTATGCTTTAAGATTGGCACAAGTGGCTGAAGAAATGGGTATAAATTTGGCTAAGGATTCTGCCATTCGTTTATTGATTCATGCCGGTGAACCTGGGGCTAATATCCCTAGTACCAAGCGTATTTTACAAGAGGCTTGGGGGGCAAGATGTGGCGACTTTCCCGGTATGACGGAAACAGGTGGATCAATCGCTTTTGAATGTGACGAGCAGTGTGGTGCTGTTCATATTTTGGAAGATCATTATTATCAAGAAGTGGTAAACCCGAAAACCGGAGAACTTGTTGATTACAATGAAAGAGGGGAATTAGTTATAACTTCGTTTGGAAGGGCTACCATGCCGTTTATACGCTATCGAACCGGGGATCTTGTAGAGCGAGTTGAAAGTAGTTTCTGTTCTTGTGGTCGTACCAGTGACCTTTATAAAGGGGGGATTGTGGGCCGTTCAGACGATATGAAGTTAATTAGGGGAGTTAACATTTTTCCCGGTGGAGTGGAAAACATTATACGTGAATTCCTGAGTATCGATGAATTTCAGATTATCTTATATAAAGAAAAAAACATAGATCAAATACTTGTAAAGTTAGAACCGTTCCCGGAATTTACCGCGGAAAATTATGAAGAACTGGGAAGGGCTGTAGCAAACAAACTAAACCAAGCGCACCGTTTATCCTTTAATGTTGAAGTTGTCATGCCTGGAGAACTTCCCCGTTTTGAACTTAAAGCCAAACGGTTGCAAGATTTGAGGAATTTAACTGCTTAAAAGAGTTTAACTAAAAATGGATATTTAGGCTGATAGGTTGGCTATAAAAGGAGGATTTAAGTTTGTTAAGTTATTTTAATGAACCAGAACTTGTGGAAGAGAAGGCCAAAAAGGTTTACGAATTATTAAAAGATCTCAGTGAAGTTGAGGATTACCCCGCTCTTCAGAATAACAGCAGACAGGCTTTAGCAGCGGTTTGGCAGATTATGAACCACTTAGACCTTGAATTTGAACAGTTGTATCAATTAAACGTTTAACTGACTCAAAAGAAACAAAATCAAGCTTAAAAATTGAAAGAGTTAATGAGAATACTCTGCTTTCTTCTAAAGAAAGTATTTTTAGGTTGCAAATTTGACTAAACGGTTAGTAGAAGGAGGATATTTTGATGATTACTATGAAAAACAAAACTGTTCGTCGAATAGCGATACTGACACTGACACTTCTTTCCATCTCAGTACTAGCAGGGTGCGGTACTGCCACTTCTGTACCAAGCAAAGATCAAAGTCAAATTGCACCCCTCAAAATTGGGGTTTTGACCAGCCTGACAGGCAAAGGTACTGACTGGGGTAAAAAACAAAAGGTTGCTTTGGAAATGGTGGAGCAGGAAACTAACGCTTCCGGTGGGATTAATGGTAGTCCGGTAAAATTCGTCATTTATGACACCGGCGGGGAAAATCAGCAGGCTGTAATCTTAACTCGTAAATTGGCAAGTGAGGACAAGGTGCTAGCCATTTTAGGCCCGTACTTTAGTGGTGAATGCGAAGTAGCTTTTCCCCAGGGTAATGAACTTAAAATTCCCATTATCTCGGCTACTTCTGCAAAACCGGGGATCTCAGCGGCTAATAGGCCCTGGGCTTTTCGTAACACGATGACTGACGATAAGATGATCAAAGTCGGTTTGCCTATTTTCTTAAAGAAATATCCAGTCCAAAATACTGCTTTAGTGGCTGATTTGAAAGATGCCGTTTCCACGAGTTTTGCAAATGGTACCTTGCCATCGGCCATGAAAGGTATTTCGGGGTTGTCCATTCTTAACGACGGAAAATCGATTACTTATAACACGGGTGATACTGATTTCAGTGCCCAAGTTACGACTTTAAAGCAATTAGGACCACAAGCACTTGGGATTGGGGGTCTCTATCAGGAAATTGCATCCTTAGCGCAGGAAATGAAGCGCCAGGGCTTATCTATTCCCGCCCTTGGCAATGTTGGGATGTATTCAGATGACCTTATCAAACAAGGGGGCGATGCGGTCGAGGGGTGGGTTACTCTATCAAATTTCTGGCCAACCAATCCTGATCTCAAAGTTCAGAACTTTAACAAACAATTTAGCATTGTAGCATTAAAAAATGGTTTGAAGGATTCATCACCTGACGCTTTTTCTGTTTCCATGTATGATACAGCAAAAATCACGCTTGAGGTTATTGAAAAAAACAAAATTACACCGGCTACACCTCTGGAACAAGCAAGAACTGAAATAAAGGACGGTTGGGCTAAGGTCAAAGATTACAAAGGAGTCATGGGTAATAGTACGATTGATGGGGTTGGTGATGGAATTATGGAAGTATACGCACTTATAGTGAAGAATGGTAAATGGCAGAGATTAGAGTAGAAAGAGCAGAAAAGAGGGAGGGGTAGAGATGCATTTACCAAAGTTCGATTATCTTGAACCAGAAACCATTCGTGAAACATGTCAGTTACTTAAGACCTATCAGGGGGAAAGTATGATTATCGCTGGGGGTTCAGATTTGATAGTAGCTATGAAGCAACGACTGAAAACCCCGAAATATCTCATTGGCTTGAAAAAAGTTGCCTCCTTGCAGGGGATCGCAGAAGAAAATGGTGAGCTCATAATCGGTCCCCTAACTACATTGCAGGATTTAGTTGATTCGGCAACTGTACAGGAGAAAATGCCGCTTCTGGTTCAAGCTGCTAGGGAAGTGGGTTCGCCTCTAATTAGATCGATAGCTACTATTGGAGGTAATCTTTGTTTGGATAACCGTTGTCGTTATTATAATCAGTCGGAATTCTGGCGTAAGGCCAACCAGCAGTGCATTAAAGCAGGTGGTCGCAAGTGCCTGATCACAAACAAAACGGATCGTTGTAATGCCACTTTTTCAAGCGATTTAGCTCCGGCACTTATTGCCATGGAAGCTAAAGTGACTTTGAATACGCCCGAAAGTGAGCGTATTATTTCTCTAGCTGACTTCTATACTGCTGATAGCACAAAGCCTAATCAAGCTTCTGGTGGGGGTATGTTTTTGAGCAAAATCCGAATACCTCTTCCTACCCAAAGCTTACGTGGGATTTATCATAAACATCGTAAAAGACAGTCTATAGATTTTCCTATAGTGGGCTTAGCGGGGACCATGGAGTTTGCAGGAGGAGTGTGCCAAAAGGCCCAACTTGTTTTAACCGGTGTCGGGTCAGGGCCGATCATTGCCAATACAGCGGTAAACAAACTGCTTGGACAAAGACTGACGTCCGAGCTAATAAATGACTGTGCATTGGCAGCGGCGACAGGAATCAGACCTTATAAGACGGATCTCACAACTCCGTCTTATAAACGTAAAATAGTACAATTGCTTGTCGCAGAGACCATCAAAGTACTTGGGGGTATTAGCGAATGAAAAAAATAATCAACACAGTGATCAATGGCAAGGAATATGAGCTAGCGCTTGAACAAAACAGAACTCTACTGGAGGTATTGCGAGAAGAACTGGGATTTACCGAAACCAAAAAAGGCTGTGATCAGGGGGAATGTGGGGCTTGCACAGTTCTTCTGGATGGGAAGCCAGTAAGTTCTTGCCTGGTGTTGGGTGTTAACATTGAGGGGAAAAAGGTCATGACAATTGAAGCTCTAGCAACGGACGGGCGCTTGCACCCGCTCCAAGAAGCCTTTATTAACCAGGGGGCAATTCAATGTGGTTTTTGTACGCCGGGTATGCTTCTGGTAGCTAATGCCCTTCTTAATAACAATCCCCATCCTACTCAGGTGGAAATAAAAGAGGCCATAGCCGGGAACATATGCCGCTGTACTGGTTATGTAAAGATTATTGAGGCTATAGAAACGGTAGCTCAAGAGACAAAAACTTGCTAGAAAAGGAGGGGTTTTTGAATGAAGGAATATAGAGTTGTCGGCAAAGGTTTACCACGTATTGATGGTCCGGAAAAAGCGACAGGTAAGGCACTATTTACGGTCGATGTATTTTTGCCAGGAATGTTATACGGAAGGATTTTGCGCAGTCCGTATGGAATGGCTCGTATCAAAAATATTGATACGAATAAGGCATTAAGTCTTCCGGGAGTCAAAGCAATTATAACAGGTAGGGATGTAAGCGATGTCCGCTACGCTTTTGTAGATACGCCACGCTATCCGGCTGATGAACAACCCCTTGCTGTTGATAAAGTGCGGTATATCGGTGATGAAGTTGCTGCAGTTGTTGCGGTTAGTGAGGCAATTGCCGAGGAGGCGTTATCATTAATCCAAGTCGAATACGAGATACTACCGGCAGTTTATACACCGGAGGAAGCAATGAAACCGGGAGCCCCGCTGATTCATGAGGAACATAGAGAGGGGGTAAGTGCCTGGGAAGAATGGGGAGTTGCTCAAAAAAGCAGTGCTGATCAGAATAATGAAATCAATATTCCCAACGTAAGTTCACGCTCTACAGTCAGTTTTGGAAATGTTGAACAAGGCTTCCTGGAGGCAGATTACGTGCGAGAGGACCGTTTCGAAACGGCAGCGACTGCTCACTGTGCTATGGAGCCTCATGCCGCGGTCGCTAGTTATGATCCTTATAGCGGAAAACTGGATCTCTGGCTCTCAACAATGGGTATCTTCCTTAAACGCTATGTGCTTAGTAAAGCTTTGCAACTGCCTATTAGTAAGGTTCGGGTAAGGCATTCCTACTGCGGAGGTGCCTTTGGGGGCAAGATTGATGTATTTCCGTATGAATTCTGTGCAGCATATTTAAGTATGAAACTGGGCAAACCAGTGAAATTTGAACTTGATAGGGAGGAGGTTTTTACTACTACGCGCCAGCGACATCCGATTGTTATTAATATCAAAACTGGGGTTAAAAAAGACGGAACAATCGTCGCTCAAGATATTAAAGTGATAGCTGACAATGGGGGGTACCGCGGAAGTGGTGCAGTTGTAGTATTCCTTTGTCACGGTTTTAGTTTTCCAATATATACTGTACCGCACTATCGCTATGAAGGTCTAGCAGTCTATACCAACAACCCGATCCGCGGTCCGCAACGAGGTCATGGTGCTCCACAGATTCGCTTTGCGATAGACTCTCAACTTGATCAGATCTCTCGAGATTTGGGGTTAGATCCAATAAAAGTTTTATTAAAAAATGTCCGTCATCAAGGGGATATCCTTCCTAATGGAGACCGCCTAAACAGCTGTGGCCTGACTGCGGGTATCGAAGGAGCAGCTAAAGCAGTTCAGTGGCAGGAAAAACGTATTCAATTTGCTGGGGCTTGTGATAGCCATATTAAGAGAGGGGTGGGGATATCTCTTTGTGCGATGTTTAGTGGGGCTATGTACTACCCCTTTGCCTCTGCAGCAATGGTTAAACTCCATGATGATGGTTCTGCTACTCTTTTTACAGGTGCTCAGGAAATTGGTCAAGGCTGTTATACTACGTTAGCACAAGTTTTGGCCGAGGAATTGGGTATTGAATATGATGACGTACGTGTTGTTGGTGGCGATACGGAATTGTGTCCGATCGACCTAGGTAGCTTTTTAAGTGGTGGAGCGATGATAACTGGCAACGCAGTTAAGCTAGCTGCGGCGGACGCAAAAGCACAACTTTTTTCCGTAGCTGCAGAAATACTCGGGGTTCAGCCTTCGACTTTGAGCTGTTCCAACAAACAAATCTTTGTTATTAAGGATCCTTCGAAAACTGTTTCTTATGCAGCAGCAATTCAGGGCAGTATTTATAGGCGCAATGGGAACCCGATCATAGGTATCGGCTCTTATAAAGGTAATCCGGAAACAGATCGTTATCCGAGCTTGGCCAAGGCTAAGGGACTTTTCACAAGTGCCTACGGTTTTGCCACTCAGGCAGCGGAGGTTGAAGTGGATACACTTACAGGGGAAGTAACTTTAGTTAAAGCTGTAACATTTCACGATTGTGGTTTTGCTCTCAATAAAACCATTGTTGAAGGGCAAGTTCAAGCTTGTATGTCAATGGGGCAAGGGCAAGCTTTGTCAGAAGAGATTGTTTTGGAAAAAGGACAAGTTTTGAACCCTTCATTTTTAAACTATCGTTTGCCAATATCTCTGGATACACCGGAGGTTATTGATAAATTGGTAGAAACGCTTGAACCTAATGGACCTTTTGGAGCCAAAGAGGTCGGAGAAGGGGCGGTAGCCGGAATGTTAGCAGCAGTGGCCAATGCTATTTGTGATGCCACTGGAGTAAGAATTCATGAAATGCCGATCAGAGCGGAAAAGTTGCTGGCTGCATTAGAAGAGAAAGAAAAGGCGAAGAAGAGTAGTTAAAGCAAGGGGGGAAAAGTATGCTGCAACAGTTAATAAATGGCTTAATGCTTGGTAGTACCTACGCGTTGATTGCCTTAGGTTACTCATTGGTCTTTGGGGTTTTAGGATTGATTAATCTAGCTCACGGTGAAATTTTCATGTTAGGTGGCTTTATCGGTTTAATGGTAGTGACAGTTGCACAGCTTTCTTTGCCGTTTGCCATCCTAGGAGCGATGATAGGCGCGGGGCTTATAGGGATAATTTTAGAACTATTATGTTTCCGACCGGTAAAAAGATCGTACTTCTTGGCTCCAGCATTAAGTACGATCGGTTTTGGTATTGTAGTCCGTGATTTAATGGTAAACTATGTTGGCTCAGAACCTAAAGTTTTCCCGTCGACAGTTCAGTTGCCGGATTTTCAGATAGGATCCTTGTTAATATCTTCTGTTCAACTATTAATTTTAGGGGCTTCCCTCTTCTTAATGGTGGGATTGACACTTTTTGTGAATAGAACTAGTCTGGGTAGAGCTATGAGGGCTGTTGCGGAAAACCCTGTGGTTGCGCAATTGCAAGGAGTCAATGTAGCGCGAATTACGATGATCACATTTTTCGTTTCAGCCCTATTAGCCGGAGCAGCTGGGGTATTTATTGGGTTACGTATTGGAAAGCTCAGTCCATTTATAGGTACTTCTGTGGGGCTAAAGGCTCTAGCAGTTGTAATTATCGGGGGTCTGGGGAATATCAACGGAGCCATGCTTGCTGGTTTACTCGTTGGGATGCTTGAGATTTTAGCTAGTGCTTATCTGGGGGCGGCCTATTCTGATGCCATTCCTTGGACACTCTTAATCATTATCCTTGTATTTAGGCCATCAGGTCTCTTAGGATCTAAAACTAACGTTGATAGGGCGTGATGTCATGGATATAATCGCTTCTCCGGCCCTTCAAATAATAGTTGGCATAAATATTATTATGGCGCTTGGACTCTTTATTACTGTCTCAGCTGGTCAGTTTTCCCTTGGTCATGCATCATTAGCCGGAATCGGGGCCTATATATCTGCTGTCTTAACGGTAAATTTACACTGGCCGTTTTTAGCTGCTGTGATAGTAGGGGCCTTGGCAGCTGGTATTTTTGGAGCAATATTTGCCATCCCTGCTTTACGGACTCGGGGAATATATTTGTCAGTTCTTACTCTAGGGTTAGGCGAATTAGTTCGTGTCTTTTTCAGTACATTTGAGTATACAGGGGGCGTGGCTGGTTTTGGCGGAATGAAGGGTACAACCGTCGGTATTGTCTATTTAACTCTCTTGTTTTGTCTAATTGCGGTTGGGATACTGATGCGTTCTCCTTTAGGCAGGGCATTTCAGACTGTAGCAGCGGATGAAATGGTAGCAGAGGCTTTAGGTTTAAATACAGTGCGTTTAAAGGTGCTGGCTTTCAGTCTTGGAGGTATGATGACAGCTTTAGGCGGTGCGTTATATGCCCACTTTATGTTTTTTATTGATCCACACTCTTTTAACTACAATCAATCAGTTTTTCTTCTTATTTTTGTTGTCTTTGGTGGTATGGAAAGTATGTGGGGAGTAGTTTTAGGGACTTTAATACTTACTTTGCTTCCGGAATATTTTAGGGGTTTAGATCAATGGAGAATGGTAATTTATGGTCTGGTCTTGATATTCATGATGGCAGTAAGGCCACAGGGTATTATTACTAAACGGTTGTTGAGAAAGGTGGGACGAGGTTTTGCTTACATTAACAAACGTAACAAAGAACTTTGGCGGTTTGAAAGCAATTCAAAGTCTTAATCTAGAAGTAGAAGAAGGACAAATTCATGGAGTTATTGGCCCAAATGGAGCAGGGAAAACTACTCTCTTTAATCTTATTACTGGATTTGCGCACCCTACAAGTGGCGAGATGTTTTTTCGGGAAGGAGACATTTCTTCTAATAAGCCTTACCAGATAGCAAGGCAGGGTATTGCCCGTACCTTCCAGAACATCCGGCTTTTACCGGGAATGACTGTCTCCGAGTCGGTCATGTCTGGTCAATTGAACCAACGAATCACTGGATGGAAGAATCATTCTACTAAGAATATAAGAAGAGCGAAGAAAAATGTTGATGAACTTCTGGACTTCTTTAAGTTATCTCCGTACAAGGAAACATTTGCTTTAGAGTTGCCTTACGGATTACAGCGTAGCTTAGAGATTGCTCGTGCTTTGGCGACTGAACCGAAGTTGCTCTTATTGGATGAACCGGCAGCTGGAATGAATGAACAAGAAACAGAAATGTTGGCTGAGGATATCGCTAGGATCCGGGGAGAAGGTTGCACGGTTGTTGTCATAGAACACGATATGTCCTTTATCATGGGCCTATGTGACAGGATAACAGTGCTTAACTTCGGCATGAAAATTGCTGATGGTACGGGTGATGAAGTAAGGAACAATCCTGAGGTTATTGAAGCATATCTTGGGAAATAAGTTCCCCTAATGTTAGTTGACCTACCTCCCGGTATGGGAATAAACCTCATCCAAATGAAAATCCCACGAGCTTTAAAATCCAGTGATTCTAAGCATCGGGAGTTTTCGAAATAACTTTTAAATACGAAGGTAGGGAGAGCCGTGTTAGCTATAAAAGACCTGCATGTTGCCTATGGTTCGATTAATGCTTTGCGTGGGGTCAATCTCCAGGTACAAGAAGGTGAGATTGTTGCCCTTGTCGGTGCCAACGGTGCTGGAAAGACAACTCTGCTCAAGTCTATTTCCGGATTGCTCTCTCCAAGTAAAGGTGATATATGTTTTAAAGAGAAAAATATTAGAAATAAGAAGCCCCATGAAATTTTTATCCAAGGCGTGATTCACGTTTGTGAAGGCAGAGGAATTTTCAAAGGAATGACTGTGTACGAAAATCTACTAATGGGAGCTTACCGCAGGAAAGATCATAAAGTGGTTAAAAGAGAGTTGGAGACGGTTTTGGATCGATTTCCCCGTCTTCGAGAGCGGCTTCATCAACACGGAGGTACGCTTTCCGGTGGAGAACAGCAAATGTTGGCCATAGGAAGGGCTATACTGAGCAGACCGACCTTACTTCTGCTTGATGAACCGTCTTTAGGTCTTGCACCGCTGGTTGTACGAGAGATATTCAATATTATTGGCGAGCTGAAAAGACAGGGGATAACGATCTTGTTGATCGAACAAAATGCTGCTCAGGCTTTACGGATAGCTGATCGTGGTTACGTCATGGAGTTAGGTCGGGTCGTTATGGATGCTAAAGCTGCCGACTTAATTAATGATGAGGCTGTTTTAAAAGCTTATTTTGGTAAGAGAAAAGCGAACTAATTGATCTCAAGTATAGCTTTTAAACCATGATTCGAATTATGATGAAGGGGCAAACCTACAGAATTAAGCTTGATGTTATCAGCACAGAGGCAGTCGAAACCATATCAATGGTCTCACTGCCCTCTTTTTGTATATTCGATTGATGGGTAGACCCACATGAACGCCTCCACTTTTTATTTATCTATCTAATAAAATTGCACTTGAACGGGCATTCTTAAAGGAATTAGAAGGTTTATATAGAAAAGTATATAGTAATCGATTATTGGCACTACTATCAGTGTGACGAACCATGGGATTACTCTCGGGAAACCGCTAGCAGTTGTTGTTTGAGGGTCAGATCTCTAAACAACTGACAACGGCGGAATTGTATATTTGAGAGCTGCTCCGTATGTGCATCTAATTGAGGAAAATATCTAAATAAGATGGGAGTTAAAGAGATGACAACAAACAAAGTATTTAACTGGCTTTTGCAAGGCGATGTTGTTATACAATATCAAACACACAGGGATCTACTGGAATCTGACACAGAGGTTTTAGACGCACTTAAAACTCGCATTCAATTTGAAGGCTGGGGAAAACAATTTTTAAATTCGGGACGGCAATTTTATAAACCTAAATGGATAAATACGCATTATATTCTATTCGATTTAAAAAATATTTGTATCTCTCCAGATATTAGAGAGATTAAGGAAGCTCTTACTGCAATATTTAAATATGAAAAAGGTTCAGATGGTGGAATAAATCCATCTAGTAGTTTAAAACAAAGTGATGTTTGTATTAATGGAATGGTTTTAAATTATGCTTCATATTTTGGTGTAAAGGAGCAAAATTTAAATTCGATTGTTGATTTCATTTTGTCTCAGCATATGAATGACGGCGGTTTTAATTGTAGATTGAACAGAAAAGGTGCAGTCCATAGTTCATTGCATTCCACAATATCGGTTATTGAGGGGATTCTTGAGTATTCGAAGAACGGATATAAGTATCGATTAGCAGAATTACAAGAAGTCGAGACGAGATCTAGAGAATTCATTTTGCAGCATAGACTATTTAAATCAGATAAAACAGGAGAAATCATTGATAACAAGATGCTTATGTTATCCTACCCTATGAGATGGCGTTATGATGTGCTTAGGGCTCTTGATTATTTTCATCGTGCAGATGTTCCTTATGATCCGAGAATGGAAGAAGCTATTGATGTCATTAAAAAACAACAAAGTGCGGATGGAACTTGGCCCATGCAGATCAGATACGCTGGGGAAGTCCTTTTTGAAATGGAGGAGGTAGGTGAACCGAGTAGATGGAATACTCTTAGGGCGTTACGAATCCTTAGATATTTTAATGTTTAAACCGGGGACTTCGGAAGGGCTATTCTTAATATTAACTTTTGCTAAATGAGTATAATAATAATGTTACCGATTTGCACAGAGAAAAGATCTTAGAGGAGGGTTAACAATGCCTTTTATTAAACTTGAAGGTGGTAAGATTGACAAAGAGAAAAAAGAGAAACTTATTAGTGAGTTTACTAGAGTGGCTAGTGAAACGCTTGGCATTCCAGAAGATGCCTTTGTCGTGCTCATCAAAGAAAACGAAATGGATAACTGGGGTACAGGAGGGAAAGTACTTAGTAAAGTGTTGGCAGAAAGAGCGAATAAGTAGTTGGTAAGACTAAAAGTGGCTGACAGGGCACTTTTCGCTCTAGGAGTATTTAACTTATAATAATGCTATAATTAGTGCAATTGAACAGTATTAGTTCAATTGCACTTTTCAGGTGTTTGGCAATGAGAATAGACTTCTCGATTGGAGGTAACGTGTTGTTTAGAGCTTTCAGTGATGTTTGGAAACTAGAAGATGTGATGCTTAAACCAGTAACAACGATTAAATCTGCAATAGAATGGCGGGAAAGCTATGTCAAAATGGAGCATGAACCGTTCGCGTTACTTCAATCGGACTCTGCTGAAGTCTGGCAGGTGATATTTCCATCAAAAGCGAGTCAGGAACGGCCCCTATTAGGTTTTTCTTTCCCCCTTTCCGGAACCTTCCAGGATTTAATTGACGCTATCAAATTCCATCCGGGAGAAACCGTGGTCCTTCTGGATCCGGGCAATGTTCCCCAAGGGGTTATTGATCCGTCCACGTTGACCACATTAATGTGGAAGGAAATCAGGCGGTTGAGCAGCTCTATGTCGATTCTTATGGATACAGTGAATGATGCGGTCACTGTCATCGATCAAAACAACACGGTAATCGGTTGGAACAAAAAAGCGGAAGATCTTTATGGGATCACAGGGAAAACCATCGTTGGAGAAGATATCCAGAACTTCTTTTCCAGCTTAGTAGTTACCCATGTCATTAATACAGATCTGCCGAAAAAGAAAATAATTAGAGAAAATTATCATCAACCTCTCCCAGGAACTCATGTCTTGATCAATGCTTCGTCAATTACCAGCGGGGACGAGGTCATTGGCAGCGTCTGCGCGGAGAGAGATATAACGGAAATCGTTCTTTTGCACAATGAACTTTCCAAGGCTAGTTCAGAAGTGCGGCAGCTTAAGAAGGAGATCACTAAGATACACCGCCCAAACAATGCATTTGGAAAAATTGCTGGGTTGAGCAAAGGACTTCAGAAAACCGTTAGTCTGGCTCGACGGGTGGCAAATACAAATGCAGCCGTGATGATTCGTGGGGAGAGCGGTACTGGAAAAGAGCTGTTCGCGGAGGCGATTCACGAGGAAAGTTCTCGACACAACTACCCTTTTGTGGTTATTAACTGTGGGGCTATTCCTGCTACCCTTTTTGAAAGCGAGTTATTCGGTTACCAGCCTGGAGCTTTTACTGGGGCCGACCGCCAAGGGCGACAGGGCAAATTTGAAGCTGCCCATAGGGGAACGATTTTTCTAGATGAGATCGGGGAAATGCCGTTAGAAATGCAGGTAAAGCTTCTCAGGGTCCTCCAAAATAAGTGCTTTTATCGGGTCGGAGGTAATGACCTTGTGGAAGTTGATGTGCGTGTCATAGCTGCTACTCATCGGGACCTAGAACAAATGATTAGCGAAGGTTCTTTCAGGAAAGACCTCTATTACCGAATTAATGTCGTTGGTATAGAAATTCCTCCACTACGCCAGCGTAAAGAGGATATTCTGGATCTGATTTATCTTTTTATCAGCGAATTTTGTTTGCAACAAGGACGTGATCTTGTTCAGATGGCTCCAGAAGTGATGCCGTCTATGCTCAATTATCCCTGGCCAGGAAATGTACGTGAACTGCGTAATGTGGTGGAACGCATGGTCATCCTCGCTGAGGATGATTTGATTTTAGAGGATCACCTACCGGAAGCTATTCGATTCCAAAAATATTCGCAAGCGATCTCTGACCCGAATTCTACCCTCACTGACATCACTGACCGTGCAGAACGGGAAATCATCCTCCAGGCCCTTGAAGGTTGTAGCGGGGATAAATCAAAAACAGCCAGGAAATTAGGAGTCCCGCGCAGCACCTTGTATTATAAAATGAAAAAATTCAATATGAAATAAGTCCCTTATCCAAATCGTAAGACTCCCACTTCTACAAGTGGGAGTGATATACCTTATTCTGCTTCGGTGACGATAGTCTCCGGTGACGATATTTTCCGGTGGACAGTATCGCCGATAGCGCACGGCTATCAACGAATACTAAGCGCTGAGGATTAGTATCGCCGAGCCGCCTTTCCCAATAGAAACACTTGGCGGCGAAGGAGGTAGAATCCCCCACCGAAGACTCGATGTTCAACTTTAGTTGAACGAGTTCACTCCTTCACTGGATTGCTAAACACCTGTCGACTAGTTAGACAGGTGTCAGATATTTGTACACATTTCCGGTGTGGTTCCTTACAAACATGTTACTATATAAAAATTTATAACTCCCTGTGGGGAGCTTTTTTTTCGTTTTTTTTCAGATATTATCGATTCTGACCCTTGCCTTTCGGCCAATTATCCTTTAAAATTGCAGGATTTCGCCTCTCGTGTTTAACAATCAATAAAATCTCTCTCACTAGGGCAATGGTATAAAATTTGGTATGAAAGTTGCAACAATAATTATTGGATAGGGCTTGATGGATTACCCAAGTTTGCTGGATAAGGATATTTACATAACTGGGAGAGTGAGTTTTAATGCGAATCACCGAGCATCCAATTTTAGACTTTCAACGTGGAGAAGAGGTTACCTTCTCCTTCGATGGGCAGGAACTTAAGGGCTTGGCAGGCGAGACCATAGCAGCTGCCTTACATGCAGTGGGGGTTAAAGTTTTGGGCCACAGCCATAAAATGCATCGGCCGCGGGGTCTCTTCTGCGCTATCGGCAACTGTTCGTCCTGTTTGATGGTTGTTGACGGGGAACCCAATGTCAGAATCTGTGTGGAAAAATTAAAGTCTGGCATGAGGGTAGAAACTCAGCGGGGAAAGGGGCGCCTAAAGTGAAAGAGGTAGAGATTCTCATCATTGGTGGGGGACCAGCCGGTCTGAGTGCTGCCGCTGCAGCTGCTGGCTTAGGTGCCAGTGTCCTTGTCTTAGAACGAGATGATAAACCCGGCGGTCAATTGGTCAAACAGACGCATAAATTCTTTGGCTCGAAAAAACAGTACGCCGGTGATCGTGGTTATCAGATTGGCAGTTTTCTTATTGAGCAGTGTGAAAATGATTCCAAGGTTGAAGTGTGGGCTGACACTACCGTTCTAGGAATTTATGAAGATGGTGTGGTCACCGCTGAGGGCAAAGGCAAACACCTGAAAATCAATCCGGAACGAATTATTGTGGCAACCGGCGCTTCCGAAAAAATGATTGCCTTCCCCAATAACGACTTGCCCGGTATCTATGGGGCTGGTGCTGTGCAAACCCTGATGAACGTGTATGGTATTGTCCCAGGACAACGCGTGCTAATGATCGGCGCGGGCAATATTGGACTGATTGTCTCCTACCAAATGTTGCAGGCGGGAGTAGAAGTCGCTGCGATCATTGAAGCTGCACCGACCATAGGAGGTTATCTTGTACATGCTTCCAAGGTTCGACGCACTGGCGTACCGATTTTAACCTCACATACCATTATAGAAGCATACGGTCAGGAAAGCGTTGAAGGTGCCTTGATCTGTAAACTTGACGAGAACTGGCAACCTATTCCCGGGACCGAACAGGACCTTAAAGTGGATGTAATCTGTCTGGCCGTAGGCTTGAGTCCGTTAACCGAGCTTTGCTTCCAAGCGGACTGCCAGATGAAATATGTGCCGGAGCTTTCCGGCCATGTACCCCTTAGAAATAAATACCTGGAAACCACCCGCTCGGGACTCTATGTCGCTGGGGACGTTAGTGGAGTTGAAGAAGCCAGTTCTGCCATGGTGGAAGGTCGTTTGGCGGGGGTTAGTGCTGCCTACAGTTTGGGGTATGGAAACGATGTGGCTCCTAAACTTCAAGCAGAAGCCTTAGCTGAGTTAAGTGAACTTCGTGCTGGTCCAGCTGGACAAAAGACGGTAAACGGGATTAAGAAATTGATGGACAAGGGGGGAGTAGTATGTTGAACAAAACTGGAGTTCCAACCTTAGAAGACGTGAAAACAGTTACTCCTTCTGAGGGAAGACTTAATAGAGGTCCCGTAGCCATCATCGAGTGCTTTCAGGAGATTCCCTGCAATCCCTGCTCGGAAGCCTGCAAGCAAGGTGCAATTCAGCCGATGGAAGATATTAATAATCTCCCAAAACTGGACTTTGATCTATGTAACGGCTGCGGTGTCTGCCTTAGTCGCTGTCCAGGGCTGGCCATCTTCATAGTTGATACATCCTACAGCGATAAAGAAGCCATCGTCAGGATTCCCTTTGAATATGTTCCGGTACCTCAAGCTGGTGACGAGGTGGTTGGCTTGAATCGAGCCGGGGAAGAACTCGGCACCTTTAAAGTAAACAGAGTGCAGTCGGGCGGTCAGAAAAATAAGACCTTTACTATATGGTTGGTCGTTCCCAAAGAGCTGGCTATGGATGTGCGCGGTATTAGTTTGGGAGGGATTCGACATGCAAACTAGTGAAACGATTATTTGCCGATGTGAAGACATCACTCTAGATGAGATTAAGTCACTGATCAGCCAAGGTTACCGCACCATTGATGAGATTAAACGGGTTATCCGTGCAGGAATGGGTCCCTGTCAGGGACGTACTTGTCGGATGCTGATTGCCCAGGAACTTGCAAAAGCTTACGGAATTCCTGTAGGAGAAGTTTTGATGCCTACTTTCCGTGCACCTGTAAAGCCAGTGAAACTGGGAACTTTTGCGGGGGGTGAATAAATTGCAAAAACTTGCTAACGTCGTCATTATCGGAGGCGGGATTATTGGCTGTGCGGTGGCTTATGAACTGGCCGTTCGTGGGGTGAAAGACATTGTGGTGCTTGAGAAACGGTATCTTTCTTCTGGAGCAACCGGTCGGTGCGGTGCCGGAGTTCGCCAACAGTGGGGAACGGAAACCAACGCCATTCTTGCCCGGGACAGTGTGAAACGATTTGAGAGTATGAACGAAGAACTTGAATATGATCGGGATATCGAATTCAAGCAAGGCGGTTACTTGATGGTTTCCTACACGCAAAACGAATGGAACCAGTACAAAAAAAATGTTGCTGTGCAGCATAGTCTGGGGATTCCAACGAAAATGGTTACTCCTTTAGAAGCTCTGGAGATTGTGCCCCATTTGAACATCAATGGCTTGGTTGGAGCCACGTTCTGTCAGACGGACGGACACGCCAACCCGTTTCATGTGGTGGATGCCTATTATAAAGCAGCTAGTCGGCTGGGAGTGAAATTCGAGACCTATACCTCAGTCACAGGCCTAAAAAAGGAAAAAGGAAAAGTCTCCGCCGTTCAGACCACTAAAGGAGATATCGATACCCCAATCGTGATTAATGCCTGTGGATATGCGGCAGGCACCCTCTGCGCAATGGCCGGTTTCGAACTGCCTCTCTATCCCCAGCGACACCAAGCTCTGGTTACCGAACCGGTTGAACCGTGCCAAGGACCGATGGTCATTTCTCTCCACCATCGCTTATACTGTCAGCAGACTCCCCATGGCAGTTTTATCATGGGTGTGGGTGATCCCCACGAACCCAAAGATTTCAACATTAATTCCAGCTGGGAGTTCTTAGAGGATGTCGCTCGCCAAGCAACCACCGTCTTGCCACTTTTAAAAAACTTGCGCGTTGTTCGTCAGTGGTCAGGTCTTTATGATATGAGTCCGGATGCCAATCCGATCTTGGATGAAATTCCAGAAGCCAAAGGGATGTGGGTGGCAGCAGGCTTTAGTGGCCATGGTTTCATGGTTGGTCCTCAGACGGCAGTACTCTTGGCCCAAAAGATTCTTGGCCAAGAGAGTTTCATGCCAATAGAACGCTTTGGTTTGGACCGCTTCCGCAGGGGAGAATTGTTACTTGAACCTGCCGTGGTATAACTATGTCTTTATAAATTACACAAGGAGGAATGATAGTTAATGAATAATGCATATTTCCAAATTAAATTTCCAGAAAATGAACCTGTAAAAGGTTATTTGCCGGGATCACCTGAACGAACTGCTTTAAAGGCAGAACTTGAAAGACAATTAGTTAACCCAGTTGAAATACCGATTATTATTGGCGGAAAAGAAATACGTACAGAAAATAAAGCTAAAATGATTTGCCCTCATGATCATCAAAAAGTACTTGGCGAGTATTGTGTCGCTAGTGAGAAAGAACTGCTTATGGCAATCGAAGCTGCCGAAGCAGCAAGAGCAGAATGGGAAAACATGCCTTGGGAGCATAGAGCTACTATTTTCTTAAAAGCTGCAGATTTATTGACAGGAAAATACAGCGCTAAATTATCGGCTTCTTGTATGCTTGGACAAAGCAAGAATCCTTACCAGGCAGAAATCGATGTTATCTGTGAATTAGCGGATTTCCTTCGTTTTAATACTTACTACGTCCAAGAGATATACAAACAACAACCGAACAACTCAAATGGTGTTTGGAATCGTGTAGAATATCGGGCACTTGATGGCTTTGTTGCAGCAATTACACCTTTCAACTTTACAGCAATTGGTGGTAATCTTCCTACTGCTCCAGCTATGTGCGGTAACACTGTTTTATGGAAACCATCCTCAACATCTGTACTTTCAAACTACTACTTCATGCAAATTCTTATGGAAGCTGGGTTACCTGCCGGCGTAATCAACTTTGTACCTTGTAGAGGTGTTGACTTTGGTAAGGTTGTTGTTAGTCACCCTAAGATGGCAGGATTTCATTTCACAGGGTCTACAGCCGTATTCAACAGCATTTGGAATCAAGTTGGTGAAAACATTGATAAGTATGTTACCTATCCTCGTCTTGTGGGTGAGACAGGTGGTAAAGACTTTATCTTTGCTCATGAATCCGCAGATAGTGAAGCACTTACCTGTGCAATCATTCTTGGTGCTTTCGAATACCAAGGACAAAAATGTTCGGCAGCATCCCGTGCTTACATTCCTGAAAGTCTATGGGGCGAATTAAAAAGGCGTCTTGAAGAAGAAGTTGGAAAGCTTAAGATGGGTGATGTTCGTGACTTTACAAACCTCATGAATGCTGTAATTGATCACAAATCGTTCAAGAATATTCAAAAGTATCTTGAGTATGCGAGGGAATCGAATGATGCCGAAATCATTATTGGTGGTGGATGCGAGGACAGTGTAGGATACTTTGTAGAGCCTACAGTAATTTTAGCAAAGACACCTACCTTCAAGACGATGGTAGAAGAAATCTTTGGGCCGGTTATGACCATTTATGTTTATCCGAACGATCAATTAGAAGAAACACTAAAAGCTTGCGATACAACAACCATCTATGGGTTGACAGGTGCTTTATTTGCTCAAGACAGGACAGCAATTAGCAAGATAGCAAAAGTGCTGGATCATGCAGCGGGTAACTTCTATATTAACGATAAACCAACTGGTGCAATTGTTGGACAACAACCATTTGGTGGTAGCCGTGGATCAGGAACGAATGATAAAGCTGGTAGCGCAATCAACCTATATCGTTGGATGAGTCAACGCACCATTAAAGAAACATTAGTACCACGCACAGTAGTTAGCTATCCTTATATGGTAGAGAAATAAACTTAGAGCTCTTTCCAACCTAGCGAGGATAGTAATTATGGTGAATGCACACCCATTTCAGACTTCAATGGCTTTAAAATCATTGAGGTCTTTTTGTTACTACCTAAGTTTATGACGCCTAATTGCAGGTAAGTTACTTTAACTCACCGCCTATTCTCTGCTATAATGGAAGAAAGGATTTAGTAGGACCAGTTACAAATTTTAGTTAAGCTAAATGAGATGTAGTATTCAAATAAACGAAGGGGAGGAAATTAGTGTGGTGTTTCACCCGGAATTACTGGAGATTGGACGTTTAGCCAAGCAAGCTGCGCGTCAATTGGCTTTTGCAAGTACCGAGTCGAAAAATAACGCCTTACTTGCAATGGCTGAGGCTCTGATAAAAAATGAGCAAGAAATCCTTAAGGCTAATAGCCTAGATGTTCAAGCAGCAGAAGAGAAAGGGCTCAAGAAAAGCCTAGTCAATCGCTTAAGGCTGACCCCGATAAGCATTGCGCAGATTAGTCAATCCCTTAAAGAAGTGGTAGCTTTACGAGATCCTGTGGGAGAAGGGGAAGTGTGGACGCGTCCGAATGGCTTGCGAATTCAGCAGACACGTGTTCCTTTAGGGGTTGTGGCGATGATCTACGAAGCACGACCCAATGTGACAGTTGATGCGGCAGCCTTGTGTTTGAAATCTGGCAACGTAGTGATCCTGAGGGGCGGATCTGAGGCTTTAGAGAGTAATAAAGTCCTGGCAAGGGTTATTGCGGGAGCCGCTGAAGAGAGTGGATTGCCGTCAGGATGTATCCAACTGATTACAGAAACCAACCGAGAATGGGTTCAGCAACTGATGCGCTTGAATGATTATGTGGATGTCATAATCCCCAGAGGGGGAGCTGGGCTGATTCAAACTGTTGTTCAAAATGCCACGGTACCGGTGATCGAAACTGGGACTGGAATGTGTCATGCTTTTGTTGACCGAGATGCCGATTACGAAAAGGCAATTCCCATTGTCATTAATGCCAAGACTCAAAATCCTGGGGTCTGTAATGCCTTGGAAACTATGCTCGTAGATGAAGCCATTGCTGTAGACTTTCTCCCACTAATCGGGGAAGAGCTCAAGAGACATCAGGTCGAAATTAAGGGATGCCCAAAAACGTGCGAAATTTTGTCGTATGCCGTTCCTGCCGCTCCGGAAGACTGGAGTGTAGAACATCTTGACCTGATATTAAGTGTTAAAGTCGTGCCAGGTCTTGATGGGGCACTAGATCATATTTATCAATACAGTACAAAGCATTCTGAAACAATCATCAGCGAAAATTATTCGAGGTCCCAACGGTTTTTGAGAGAAATTGATGCAGCCGCTGTTTATGTGAATGCCTCAACACGTTTCACGGACGGAGGACGTTTCGGCTTTGGAGCGGAAATAGGAATAAGTACTCAAAAGTTGCATGCTCGTGGGCCAATGGGCCTCAGAGAATTGACCACGATAAAGTACATGATTTATGGAGATGGACAAATCGTAAAATAAGGGACTCAAGGCGCTTAGCATTCTCACAGAACACCGCAAGAAATGCGGTGTTTTTGTATTAACCTTTTCGAGGATTCCGTGATAGTTTTGAATTGCTCTATGACACCGTCTTCAATGGTACGAGTGATTTAATTAAACAGTGTGGGAACTATTGTAACCGTCAGAAAAACGTTAATACTTACGTCTACTAAAATAAAGGGAGTGATATCTACATCACTCAATTCAAGGAGGAATTATTCTGATGATCATGTTAGCTAGAAGAAAAACCCTAAAGTGGATGATCGCTGCACTCTCTATAATATTGGTTGTAGGGTGTTCTCCATCAAATTCACAGAGTGCTAATCCGTCTGCGCAACCTGGCTCAGCATCACAAACATCTCCATCTCCATCTCCATCTCCATCGTCTCCGGCAACTCAAACAGATACTACTAAAGAGTTATTGATAAATATGAGGCAATTAGCGGAGCAAGGAAAAGTCATTAACAGCGATTTTCCCGTAAAGACAACCGTGCTAGAAAATGTAACAAGTAAATGGGGGGAGCCGGATAATACCGAATGGGTTGCAGCTGCCAAAGGAACCTATGCTACCTATTTGAAACAGGCAATGGTATTTGGCTTTAACAAAGGATCCCAAATTTTTGAGGTTCGATCTTTTGACAAACAGTTACAGAAACTCTCCCTTGCCAAAATTAAAGAAGTTTATGGAGCTCCGGCTTATGATGTGAAAGTCAACGGGGAGGAAATCATTGGCTATACGGCGGGACAGGAATATAAAATTGAATTTGTATTCCCACTAGCGACTACCAGTAATTCTAATCCTATGTTGGATCATTATCTCGTTCTTTATCCTCGAGGAACAGTAAACAGTATGGCGGATGACCCAGGGCGGCAATGGTAAACTCCGATTATCTAAATAATTAAAGGATTCTGATATCTTAGGATAGAATAGTTTAAAGGAGAGTGATCGAATTATGGGAGAGTCGGAGGGATTCTAATGAACAAGCGAACCAGGTCTATAATGGCTGTAGTTGGTAGCGCTGTGGCTATCTTCTGGCCGGGTGCCTTAATCTTTGGCTATACCGGTGTAATGGGCCCATTTTGGCAGCAACAGTTTCATGTGGGAAAGGGTGCAATCGGTAACTGCCTGTTTTTTATTTTATTTTCTTTGGGGATTTTTATGTTTCTGGTAGGGAAATGGCAGGAAAAAATCGGTACAAGAGCTATGATTATTATTGGTTCAATAATATGTAGCCTGGCAGTAGTAGTAGCTACCTTTGCCACAAACCTGTACATGATCTATCTTTGGGCTTTCTTGACTGGTACAAGTTCCTGTTTTATCTATACTCCAAGTTTGATAACAGTTCAGCGGTGGTGGCCTGAGCGAAGAGGGTTGGTTTCTGGGATTGTTAATTTTATTTTCGGTATCTCTGCTGCCATTATGTCCCCGATTTTTAGCAGTATGCTTAAAACTATGGGTTATCAATCTATGAATATACTTGTGGCTATCTTGGTATTAATCGTGGGTATTGTTTCTGCACAGTTTACTGAAGTGCCGGAACGTGTCAAGCTTAACATTGAAGATAGTGAACCTTTGACGAGTAAAGCTGTAGTTCCCCAGTTGAAGCAGAATGTTTCACTAACTGTAAAGCAAGCTGTCAGAACTAGATCTTTTTGGTTCCTTTGGTTGGTTTGGGTGTTTCAGGGGGCAGCGGGAATTGGAATGGTTACTCTTTCAGTGAATTTTGGACTTTCTAAAGGCTTTTCTATGGGTGAAGCTGTCTTTGTTTTGATCTCATTTAATCTTATGAGTGGTTTAAGCAGGCTTGTTACAGGCTTTGTTTCTGATATTGCAGGTAGAAATGTCACCATGAGTATAACCTTTTTTGCCGCGGGTGTCGCTTATTTCGTATTAATTGGAGCCCAAAATCTGTTAGCAATAGCTATACTTGTAGCAGTTATAGGTTTTGCTTTTGGAACTCTTTTTGCTGTATCGGCTCCACTGGTTACTGATTGTTTTGGCTTAAAACACTTCGGAGCAATATTTGGTCTAATCTTTACAGCGTATGGTTTTATTTCTGGTATCCTGGGCCCGTCTCTTAGCGGATATCTAATAGATATGAATAAAGGTAATTTCACGCCTATATTTGCGTATTTTGGAGTTTTTTGTTTGCTCTCAGGGGTGCTAATTCGTTTAGCAGTACCACCGGTTAAAGTGATCTGAAAGTCAATGGCAATAGTAAGTGATATATTCTGCTATTCGCTTGATTTTAAAGTTTTCCATTGACAAAGCTTTATATGCTAAAATAGGATAGACCAGTTAGAAAAAGGCTGGTCATATTAGACTTATCAAAGAGAGGAGACCTTTCATGCGTTACGAAGGAACAGTTTATCGTCCACCTAGTGAAGCCGAAAGTTTGTTAATCCAAGCGACCATCGGCTGTCCTCATAATCAATGTACTTTTTGTGGTATGTATCGAAATAAGAAATTTCGGATTCGGCCGGTAGCCGATATAAAAGAAGACCTTCTAGCGGCCCGAGATTATTATGGCAACAAAGTTCAGTCGATTTTTTTCCCCGATGGGAACACGATTTTAATGAAAACAGACCAGCTAGTAGAAATCCTAAATTATGCTCGTGAAATGTTTCCCTACTTGATGCGGATGACCGTCTATGGCTCGGCAAGATATCTCAAATTGAAAACGATAGATGAGCTTCGTCGTCTGAGAGAGGCAGGCTTGACCCGTATCCACTCCGGAATGGAGAGTGGCGATGATGAAGTTCTGCGCAGAATTAAAAAAGGTTTTACCTCCGCACAGATGATTGAAGCGGGTCTTAAGGTAAGAGAAGCGGGCATTGAACTGAGCGAGTATATCCTTATAGGGATTGGTGGACGGGAACGCACACAAGAACATGCTTTAGAAAGTGCTCGGGTACTCAATGCATTTACCCCAGATTTTGTACGAATACGCACTTATGTTCCATGGAGAAGAACCCCTCTGTATGAAGACTACCAAAAAGGTCATTTTCTACTACTTAGTCCCCACGAAGCACTAATAGAAACCCGTTTATTAATTGCTAACCTCGAAGGCCCATTTGAATTGCTTAGCGACCATGCCTTGAATTTTGCTTGGGTTAATGGAAATATTCCAGCAGATAAGCCAGAACTTTTGAAAAGCCTTGATCGGTTACTCGAGATACCGGAAAATGAATTCAGACAAGTGGAAGATCGTTATCTGTAATATTTAAGCAGAAGGGGACCTATGTATAGGAGATCGGGTTGGAGAGATTACTGTAGCTTTTTTCAATTGGGATAGTAAAAACGGTGTAATGTTGCTTAGCGGAATGTTGTTGCGGAAAATGCAAGAAGATGTCGATTATTTCTTTGTCAGAAACTCCTTTATGATGCGTCTATATTTATAAAGTCTCGATTTATAATTTACAACTTCATCATCCCAAATCACGACAGTAAATACGTTGGATACAAATGATAGATGAGGAAACTTCGGAACTTCAGGTCTAACGGCAAGAAGTATAATGGTCTGAAGGAGGGAAAAGGTAAGGTTATAATTGGAGGATATTTCACTCTCAATGTAATAAGCAGTAAAGAAGTGGGGAAGGTGGATGACAGAATGCAGAAGAATTGGAGTTCTATCTTAGCTATGATCGTAGTAGCTCTTTTGTTAGTTCCAATGATTTCTTCTCCCGTTGCTTTGGCAGGGGAAGGCAGTACAGTGCCAGCGGTGCCGACTGGACAGATTTTGATACCTGAAATTACACTAGAGAAAGCTATTCTTATCGTTAAAACCAACTTTGATGTGCCTAGCGAATACACTGACTTTAATTCTACATACAACACTTACGATAATCGCCAGGCTTGGTCTCTACGTTGGAATGGACCTATGGGAAAATCAGGGGAGTTTTCAGCCGAGGTTAATGCGCTCAATGGGGACATTCTGAGTATGAATTATTACAAAATTGACGATCGATCGAGCAATAGTGGGGTTCTGCCAGCTATTAGTAAAGCAAACGCCCAAGAAATTAGCGATAAATTGCTGACACGTCTATTAGGCGTACGTGCTGGTCAGTTGAGACTAATTCCCAGCGATCAAGCGGTAGTACCCATCAATAATTACGGTTCGGCTAATTATTCACTACAATACCAACGACTCATTAATGACATACCATTTCTAAGCAATGGTGTTAATGTACAGGTGTCCAGCACTGATGGGCATATCACTGCCTATAATCTCAACTGGAGTGAGGTGAAGGCACCTGAGGTTAAAGGCTTGATTGAGGCTAGTCAGGCACAAAAGGCTTTTGCTTCGTCATCCTTTTTCAAACTTAGATATTGGCTTCCACCTTCCTATAAACCGTTAGCTGCTGGGCAAAAGCAGGAGGCAAAGCTTGTTTACCAATTAACGGGGCCAAGTGGAGGAGCGATCGACGCCTTTTCAGGAGAACCACTTAAGCTTGGAGAGGGAGATTGGTTAGCAACTGATTTATTAGGAAATGGAGGTATGGGTAGTAACAAAGCGGAAAGAGCCGGCTCGGTCTCTAATGGGACTCAGGTGCTGACTCCTCAGGAACAACAAGAAGTGGAAAGCACTGCCAAGCTTCTTAAACAAGATGAGGCGATTGCGGCGGTACAGCGCTGGATTGGGATTCCGAATAACCTAACCTTACGTAGTGCGAATCTAAGTAGCGATTGGCGTAATACAGATAAGCGTGTCTGGAACTTTGACTGGAATGCCACAGGATCCGAAAAAGAAGCAGAAAAGCCTCAATACTTCAGTGCCCGGGTCAGTGCTACAACCGGTGAGTTACTTAGCTTTAATACCTCATATCCACAGAATGGAAATGATAAGGTCGCATTTGATCGGGCTACCGTACAAAAGTTGGCTGAGGAATTTTTAAAAAGAGTCCAACCTGAAAGGTTTAGCCAAGTCTCTTTGGATTCTGAAAGTAACGTAAATGCTAAAATGGGTCCTGAGCCCTGGAATATACAGCTTCTGTCCTATCACAGAGTGGCCAATGGAGTAGACTTTCCGGATAATGGAATGACGATCAATGTGGATCCTGTGGCAGGTATTGTGACTGGTTATGAACTTAACTGGTCTGAGCCAGATTTGCCTAGTGTTTCCGGTGTTCTAACTAAAGAAAAGGGTGTAGACCAATTTTTGAAAGCACGTCCTTTAACTCTGACGTATGTTCGTATTTATTCTAATGGGGTACTGGGGAATCTGCGCTTGGTCTATATTCCAGTTAACCTTGACCGAAGTATGCCACTCTCTAACACTTTGGATGCGAAAAGCGGAGAACTACTTGATTACCTTGGTCAACCACTGGAGAAAGGGCCAAAACCCTATAGTTTTTCAGATCTCACAGGGGTTAACGGAGCTCAAGAGATTGCAGCGCTTGGGCAAGCAGGGCTATTTGGGGATTTTGAAAATAGTTTTCAACCTCAAGAAAAAATGGGTATTGCTTCGTTGTTGCGGGCGATGTATCTTAGCCAATTTGGCTTGGGGGGGAATACTAGCCTTACAGAGGGTGAGGTTATGACCAAGGCTAAAGAGCAAGGCTGGCTGAAAGAAGAGCTTCAGCCGGGGGATCCTGTCAATCGCGAACTCTTGGCCAAAGTCTTGATACGCTATATTCATCTGAATAAATTGGCTGAACTGAAGGATATATATCACGTCAATTTCCAAGATACTGACCAAATTAACCCAGATGACCTAGGTTATATTGCGCTAGCCAACAGTACAGGCATCATTAAAGTAGAAGGGCTGATGCTAGCCCCAGGTGACGCAGTAAGCCGGGCCGAAGCAGCCGTCGCACTCTTTAGAGCTCTTGGTTGGCGGAATTAATGAATAATATATTAAAGGGGTAGGTAATTCACTATTGTGCAATTACCTACCCCTTTTTTGTACGCATTAAACCGAAAAGAAAGTATTTGCAAACTCTTTCATTATTAGGGGCACGATAATAGCTACTGAGAAATAGCCAAAGTGAGGGAGAAAAAATATGCAAAAGGTTTTAGTCGCTGAAATCGGAACTATGACGACGGTAGTGAATGCCTTTGGTGATTTAGATACAAAGAATCCCCTGTTACTTGGGCAAGGACTTTCTACGACAAAAGTACTGGATGGGGATATCGAAATTGGATTAAGACAGGCTGTGACTAATTTAGAGAACGAAATCGGGCCGGTTGGGTCTTTAGGTGAGATTCCCTTTTATGTAACTATTTCGCTACCGACGCAGAGCGCCGTTCAGGAGGTCAGTGAACTCGTTCAGCTAAAGCTGAACATCGGGGCTTCGGTGGGGGAGTCTACCTCCTTCGCCGCCAAGGATTCCTATCAGGAAAGAGCGGCTCGGCAAAACCATCCACCGGAGGCTTTCGTCACCGAAGTGGAAATCGGAACACCCACTTATAGAAGTGGGAGTCTCGGAATTGATGAACAATATATTCTTGATGCTCCGGGAATGCGGGAAATTTCGCAGATCATTAATGGTAGGATCTTGCTAACCCCAGGAGCAATCATGCAGGCTGCCCATTTGATTTCAGAAGAAGTTGGAGATGTCCTAGTTATTGATGTTGGAAGTGTTTCGACGGATGTCTACTCGGTAACCTTAGGTACTGGTAAAGACCAGAATTCTAACCTGAAGTCGGAACCCTTGGCGCTTCGAACAGTTGAAAAAGATCTTGGTGTTTTTAGCAATGCTTTAACTTTAGTGAAACTTATAGGTGAAAATGTAATCGAGCTGCATCATGGGCAAGGTTGGGAAAAACTTTTAAAATCAAAGCCTGAGTCGTCGGAAGAGATGGCTCTTTGCGCGGAGTTAACTGCTGCGGCAGTATCCATTGCTCTCCAACGGCATATTGGACGATTATTTAATGATAATGTGAGCGCTAATGTTACCGGCGTCGAGGGACGGGATTTAACCCAGATCCGGTGGATCGTCGGAACTGGTGAAGTACTCACTCGGCAAACGAATGGTCTTAAAATTATGAGGGAAAGCATTAAGGGGGTGGAGGACGCTATGATCTCTCAAGAGGGCATAGCTTTGTTGTTAGATAAAGATTGTCTTATGGCTTCCTTGGGAGTTTTAACTACGACCTTTCGACAAGGAGTTTGGCAACTATTGCGTGAATCATTCGGAGTAGAGAATTAAAGGAATTTGCATTTGTGTTCACTTTCGTGAGTCCGACCTATCCTTATAACGAAAAACCTTTATACGATCTGGATATGGCCAGCTATAGTGTTGTTAAAACTTTTGGTGAACAACTGGGGGCCACATATAAAGGGATGCCGTGGGAGACAAAAGAGTCTTTTGCTGCTGTAGCGGATTATTATGCACGGGAAAAATAGTATACTGAAAGTCTGTTTGACAAAGATAGTTGCTATATCTATAATTGTTGTAACAATAAATTTCCTAATTAGAAAGAAATAAAAGGAGTGTTAAAAATGAAAAGTAAGATCGCCAATGCTATAAAGCTCAAAACCCAACCAGTTGCCGTATTTCGTACTGATCTAAAACCAGAGGGAGCTACACAATTTCAGGAGGGAAAGTGGGGCTGTGTTATTTCTATGTTAAATGCCGCAACTAAGGGCCGCAGCGTAGTATTTGACACTAAAACTACTGGGTGCGGCGGCGGAGCAGTGGGTCTGGGTTTTAAACAGTTCGAATTAGGTTTCATGGAGTATTTCTTGTCTACCGGCGGGGTAGGTGGCAGGGAAGGTGAATTTTATAAAAAAAATCCTGAGCTGGCTTCGAAATTCATGATGGGATTACCGGTCGTAATCGCAAAGACGTATATTGTCTTAAAACCTTTGGAAGAATTAGCTGAGGACGAAACACCAGAGGTTATCATTTTTCTAGCCAATGCTGACCAACTTTCCGCTCTGATGTGGTTTGCCAATTACGATAAACCGAACCAGGACAATGTCAAAGTGGATTTTGGCGCAGGCTGTCATCAGTCCATACTTTATGCTCTGAATCAAGTGGAGGCGGAGAATCCGAAGTGCATTATTGGGCTAACCGATCCCTCGGCACGTAAATTCATCGACAAAGATGTCCTTTCCTTTAGCATCCCATTTCAACGCTTTTTAGAGTTAGAAGAGCAAGTGGAAGAAAGCTTTTTGACTAAAGAAACGTGGTTGCATATTGCGGAAAGGATCTAGTCAAGAAGGGTAGATATGAAAGATTTTGATATTAATGATTCTTTAGGTTTTATTGTTGCGAAAACAAACTATTTTATGAAATCATATTTTACTAAGTTGATAAAAGACAACGATTTAAACATTACAACAGAACAATGGGCAATCTTAAATGCTGTCTATCACAATCAGGGGGCATCACAAACTGACTTAGCTCGTTCATGCCTTAAAGATAAAACAAACGTGACAAGAATCTTGGACTTGTTAGTAAAAAAGGGCTATGTTATTAGGAATATAGATATAAATGACCGTAGAATTTATAGCATAACCCTTACAGATTTGGGTGAAAGTGTCCTTGAACAACTCATCAATATTTCGGATAATGCCAATAAGTCGGTCATATCTGAGTTATATAGAGATGAATATCTAGAGCTTGTTTGCACATTAAAGAAAATATCCAGCTCGATCGAAAAGCTACTTTAAAGAGTATGAGTAAATTAAACTCTTGAGTAAGCATTTTGTGACAAATTTCGCAAATTATTATGCTATACTTTAATTTAGAGATATCGAGGGGATTTTGAAGCATGTATTTTATTTGGGCGCTTGATACATGTGGAATAAGTAGCGCAACCGACCTGGTTTATAAATTTAATTTATACTCCGGGTTTTTTATTTGTCTCTGAAATGGTGCCATTAGTCAATAGATTTTATGCGTTCCAAGACAGGGTAAACTATTTGAACCATCATTAAAATACATATCAGATTTATATTTGTTACCAATTTAATTAATTAATGAGGTATAAAGAGGGGGATAGAATTTGGACAAAATAATGCAGGTACTTAAACTTAATAATTTAAAACTAGTATACAAACTGGTCGGGTCATTTGTGCTGGCCACAATATTTTTTGCAGTAGTGGGAGCTACTGGGGTGTATTACGTATCCAAGGTGAACATTAACTCTCAAATAATGGATGCTCAAAATTTAAACATTATTGCGCAACGGGGAATACATATTCTTCAAATAATTACGGGCCTTGGGGTTGTTATAGCTATTTTATTTTGTCTTATTATTACGAAGACGACACTTCGTATTGGTAAAGTCGTTAAATTTGCCGGAAAAATTGGAGAAAGAGACTTGAGCGAAGAACTAGACGTTGACGGGACGGACGAGATAGGGATTCTAACGAAGGCTTTAAATGATGCCCTGGGAAATATAAGAGAGCTACTTCAATTAATTGGTAACGGCTCTGATAATATGACCGCTTCTAGTCAAACATTATCGGCAACGACAGAAGAAGTCTCCGCAATTATGGCATCAGTTAATAATTCAATTAGTTCAATCTCTATCAACAATGGCGGTCTTACCACTTGTTGCCGTAAAGCCCCTAGCTACAGCTATGGGGATATAAGGCAAATCTAAAGATCTCATTGTATTATATACGCTAGTGTGGGATAATATTTGTATGGATATAAAATACAAATCAAACAACAACATTGTCTACTCATGCAAGTATCATGTGGTCTGGTGTCCTAAATATCGTCGGAAAGTCTTGGTTGGGGAAATTGAAGCTCGTTTAAAGGAATTGATACAACTTCATTTCTACCGTTGGTGGTGCGCCGTTAGCCATTATCAGATATATCCAAAGTCAAAAGGTTTCCGAAAGGAAGTGATTGCAATACTTAAGCTCAAGAAAAAATCTACTAAGGAAGCAACACCTAATTTCGTACTAACCCTTAAGCTCGATACTGAAACTTTTCAAGAAGATATCTTGAATAAGCGCTTAGATATTGGCAGGAGAATCTATAATGCCTGTCTTAATGAGCTTGGTAAGCGGTATCGCTTAATGGTTGAGAGCAAGGAGTACCAGAG
>LOEW01000277.1 GCA_001516045.1 Desulfosporosinus sp. BRH_c37 | reverse complement strand
GCAGCAGCGGAAACCTGTGGTAAAATCCCCGAATACCTCGACCGATTCCCAGACTAGAACAATCTACGACAGGAGAGTGCGCGGAAATAGAGAGAGACTTTTCGAGAGGTACTTCTTTAAAAGAATAACCGAAGGAGCTTCAAGAATAATTACCGAAGGTTTAAGGAAAGTTACCAAAGAAATTCCAAGAAGTATAACCGAAGGAACTCCAAAAAGTATCATAAGTATGAACCTTAGCCAAAGTAGGGATATCACGGAAGGAAACTATTATATAAGCCCGGATCTCCATAAATCAGGAAGTAGGCCAAACAGAGAAATCGCATATTATGAAGCTAAGGAAGGCATTGCACCCTTCGAGTTAACCCCAGTGAGCCTGCCAGAGGCAGGGAGGGAATATAATGAAGCAGCTCTCAGAAATGTAAAGAGTATTTTCGAGCAAACTTTACTAGGACCGGGAGTCAAGCTCTCAGAAAAACTGGTACAGAACGTATTTAGGACATTCATATTAAATCGGCTGGAAAGAAATCTGCTTGCCAAAGAAAGGTTTGAAAGAACGATTGGCAAGAATCCATTCTTTAAGCAAGCAGCAGGAGATACCCAGGGAAACAGCCTGCTAGAAAGCTATCCAAGCTTTAAAGCGGAGCTTGCCTATATAAAAAACCCTCTTGAACCTAGAATTTCGGGAGGCAACGGGGAGGAAGCTCCGTCAGTCCAGAATATACAGGCGGCAGGGTTGGAACTCGGGCCTGGGATAAACGTACCAGGTGGTTCAAATTACTGGAGAATTGCCGAAAAGGTACATTCCCGTATCATGCAAGAAAAGGAGAACATGGAAATACATAAGAGGGAGTATTCCAGGATACTGGAGCGAGAGAACGAGATAAAGCCCCGCCGAACACCGAGTGACCTAACCAATATAAGTCAGGAAGTCATTATCAAACGAAGAAAAAACAAACAATCAGGGTTGAAGCTCCTACAGAACAAAGACTACATTGTTCTTTCCGGCAGGATTAACTTTCAGAATAAAGGAGTCGGTGCGCTGGAATTTGTCCTGCCAGCACTTCCTTCTACCACACCGGACTATGCTTCAGGGTATGTCAAGAACATGCCGCCTATTACGCATAAAAGCAGCGAACAGGTTTCCGAAAAACAGTCGCAGCGAAAGCTGGTAGTGAAATCCCTGAATACCCCTCTAAATTCTCAAACAAAGACAATCAAGCAATCTGTCAGTGATGTGGAATTGATGAATCCTGCCGTATTGAGCAAGCTGGTGGACAAGGTGTATTCTCAACTGGAAACCAGGATTGTCAGGGAACGGAGACGCTATGGATACTAACGAGGGACCACTCCTGCTTCTAGAAGTGGAGTCCCGCGATTGGATGAAATAAGGAAAGGAGTTGTTCAGGATGATCCTTATGCCTAAAGCTTCTATAACAATTGTCTCTAAAGATAAGGCGTACAAATGCTTGTTCAATCCTTCAGAATTCCAGATTGAGCGGTCTGCTAATTATGTCGAACATAAAGTACCCGGACTGGATCGTCCAATTCTGCAGTATATCAGCGGAGAAGCAGAAACAATGACTTTCTCCCTGTTTTTTGATACATTTTCTTCAGGTGCGCTGGAGACTGGGAGTTTTGATCTTTTGTTGAACAACACTAAGCCAACCTTGCTAAAAAAAGATGTAGCGAAGATTACTCAAGATTTTTACAGCATGCTTGATGTTGACCAGAATAAGCATACGCCTAGTGAAGTAACTTTTAAATGGGGAACAACCAGCTTTACAGGTTATGTTATCAGAATAAATCAGAAATTTACTATGTTTTCAAGTAAAGGCGTTCCTTTAAGAGCGACTCTGGAGATTACTTTAAAATCTACAAAGAAGGACAACAACATCCGAAACTCTCCAGATCGTACTAAGCAGCGCATTGTGAAAAGCGACGACAGGCTTTATAGTTTTGCTTACGCTGAATACGGGGATTGTGCGGATTGGAGACGGATTGCCGAGGGCAACGGAATCGATAATCCCCGTCGGTTGAAGTCAGGAAAAAGCATTGTGATCCCGGCTATCATTTAAATTGAATGTTGGGGGAGGTTTTATGGCATCATACAGTGATCTCGAAACAAAGTATAACGGCTTTCAGCTGCCTAGGTTTTCTATTAGTATTGGAAGTTCAATCAGTGGAGTAACTGAGGTCAAGCTGGATGAAATCCCCATTATTGATGTGACTGTAAAACAATCTGCTGGTTATGAAATGAGTTCTTGTAATTTTGTTATCGCTGGTATATTTGATTACGAAAACTCGAAGCTCAAAAAGGATATCTTGAGTACCTTCATGCCTGGCAAGGCAGTCGACGTTAAAATGGGCTACGATAACGCGGACAACTTGAAAGGAGTGTTTCAAGGGTTTATTACTACCATTGACTTTGATTTCGAAGGAGAGGGTGGTCCTAATATCACAGTTCAGTGCCTGGATGCCAAAGCAGCGCTTACGAACATCATTACATTTAGTAATCAAGGTGAGATGGAAATAAATAAAGTTTTAAAACAAATCCTTGATAATAGTTGCACTAATTTTGTTACCACAATCAAAACACCAGAATCCGCGTATAAGAAAGAGGAAAATAACACGGAGATTAAAAAAGGGATGGACGATTATCGTTATTTGACAATGATTGCTTCAATTATGAATGAATCCTTTTGCATTCTTTATGACACTCTGTATTTTTGTAAAAATCTTTCTGGAGTGAATAAAGACCCTGTGCTGGAATTGACCTGGGGAAAGCATTTGTTAAGTTTTCAAACCACAATTGACCTGTCCAAACAGGTTGGGACGGTGCAGGTTGATGGGAAAGACTCAGGAAAAGGGTTCTTCAAAGGTGAGGCGAAAACCAGCTGGGCAAAAATGCCGGATGTCGCAAAAAACAAAACCATTCAACTTAATGACCAAAAACTAACTGATAATAAGCAGGCGGAGGATATGGCTAAAGAAACACTGGCATCTTATGCTGCGCAGTTAGTAAAATGCAATGGTAAAACTATCGGAATACCGGATATCAAGGCCGGATACACGATTAAGGTTTCGGGGATGGGAAAAGGACTAGACAGAAGTTTTTTTATGAATGAGGTTACTCACATAATCAACGGAAATGGGTATATTACTACATTCCAAGGTGTAAGTTCGAGTATTGACTAATGATAAGGAATAACCCGGAGGTTAACAATGAGTCTCTTTGAGCAATTCAGCATACCCAATAATAGGCAGGAAAGAAATAAGACAGCCCCTATGGGAGTTACCCTGGCAAGGGTAACCAATCTCGTTGACCCGCTGGATCTTGGCAGAGTGGGCTGTCAATTTATTTCTGCACGCGAAGATACTAACAAAAATTTGAACTGGGCATATGTCATGACACCTTTCGGAGGAAACGGGAGCGGCTTTTTCTTTATGCCGAATTTAGATGATGTTGTTTTAGTGGTTTTTGAGGAGGGGGATATCCACAGACCGTATATTATTGGCAGCCTGTGGATCAGTACGACAGGGACTACGGAAGAGCCTCCAATAGCGCCTCCTCTGAAAATAACTGATGGTAAGTACGAGACGTATCTAATCAAGACACCCAATCAAAGCAGTATTGAATTTGCAGATAAAAAAGGGGAGGAAACTATAACTGTAAAAACTCCCAAGGAACGAAAAGTCGTATTGAATGATAAAGAAAAGTTGATAGAGCTGTCGGATGGCGACAACAGCATATCTATGGATGGAAATAGCGGGGAAGTAAAAATCAAGTGCAAAAGTAAATTAACCATTGAAGTGGGCAGCGCCGCCAAAATCAGTATTGATGGTATGGCGGGAACTGTTAAGATTGAAGGGCAGCAGTCCATTGATATCGAGGCAGCACAAGTCAATATCACTGCCAAAGCAAACGCAACCATTAAGGGCAATGCTCAGGTAACGGTGGAAGGTGGAGGGATGACCATCGTGAAAGGCGGCATTTTGAAGTTAAATTAGGAGGGGTACGGTATGTCATCCGGGCTAGATTCTAAAGGCTTTCTTGGCCGAGGCTTTAAATTTCCTATCTCGGTAGACAAGCAGACTGGCAAGATCGCGATGGTAGAGCATGAAGAAGATATCAGAGAAGCCTTAGGTATTATCCTAAAAACGAATGTTGGTGAACGAGTAATGCAGATTGAGTTTGGTTCGACTGCTGGCAACTATGTTTTTTCCGTCAACGGTCTTGAGAACGTCGCTTCTTTTGAGTCGGAGATATTAAGGGCTCTTGAACAATTTGAGCCCCGCATCAAAGATACCAAGGTGGAGATCAACAATCATAATGGGGATAAAAATATTGTCATTGTCAATATTCAGTATGTAGTAAGAACAACAAATAACCAATTCAACATGGTCTATCCATTTTATATTTTGGAGGGGGCAGGAGCATGAATAATCTACCCCTGATTGATCCAAGAAAAATGGTAGATATTCTTAAAACCATAAAACAGAAAGCGCTAGTATACACTCCCGAATGGAAATATGAACCGGACGAGGTGGATGGAGGCGCTGCCTTGGCTGTATTATTCGCCCAGATGTTCGGTGAGACTATCGACAGACTGAACAGTGTTTCATACAAGCATTATATTGAGTTCCTGAACCTGCTGGAGGTTTCCGGGCAATCAATAAACCCGGCTACCGGCTTGGCGGTCTTTGAATTAGCCAAAGGGTTCGAAAGAAGCGTCTCAGTGAAGAAAGGCACCCAGATGTATTGTGACATTCCGACTGAAAAGGCCGAGGATAAAGAAAGCCGAGTGATATTTGAAACAGAAGATAATTTTATTGCCAACTCGGCGAAAATTATTGGAATATATTCTGTCAATCCTCGTCGTGATCTGATAGAAAAGGTTGATCTGGAGCAGTCTCTCGCAAGATTCTTTGCTCCATCTTTAGAGCGGAATATTCAACATCACAGTTTTGCATTGGCCTGTCAGGACGTTTTTAACCTGAAAAGCCCTGCAAGTATTGTGCTAAGCCTGGAGAATACCATTTTGAGCTATTTGAATGAAGAATATGTGTCCCGTTTGGCAGATCCCACCTTTACCAGCTGGTCGTATTTTGATGGCAACAGGCAGCTACCATTTGACAGGGTCTTTGCTAAGGATGGCAAGGTGCATCTGATAAAAGATAACTATATTTCCCTGCAGCCACAGAAGCTGGAAGAGAAAACAGAAAAACCCGACGAACAGCTTTGGGTCAACTGTGATATGCAAGCAGAAGGAAAGTCAGACGAGATCATTATGAATAGGATAATGGTAGGCAGTGCCTCCCTGCATCAAGAAAAGCAAGATATACATATCAGACCACAGCAATTGTATGCCAACGATATTTTGCTTGATCCGGAGGAGGGCGGATATTGTTTCGGAAAGCAGCCCATGGTCTATGATTGTTTATATTTAGCTTCCGATGAAGTGTTTTCCAAGCGAAATGCTCGTGTGAATATAGAATTGAATCTGAAAACCGTAGTGAGGCAGATTGGAAGTGCTAAAGATTCGCCCCAGTATAATTTCAACAGGAAATATATTGTGGAAAAGGAGGATCCTCAGTTCATTCCTCCTGATATGGCATTTATCTCGCGAATTGTCTGGGAATATTGGAATGGTTTGGGTTGGACCCATTTGAGAGTGGAAGGGGATTTGAACCCTTTTGAGGGACAGGAAAGTTCCTTTAAAAAGCGTATTTCCTTCCAGTGCCCGTCAGATATGACCAGCAGTCTGCAAAATTCCCTTGAAAACTACTGGATTAGAGCCAGAGTAGTGGAGATCGAGAATCCATTTTCTCTATATGCTAAACTTCTTTTGCCATACGTCGAATCAGTTTCCCTAGATTTCGACTATATGGAAGCGTTGCAGCCAGTAGAATGGATTTACACAGAAAACAACTGTAAAAAGATTGTTTATGCCGCTCCGGATTCTTACACTTCCATGAGGCTCTTTCAGCCTATGAAGGAGAACGTCCATGCAGTTTATTTTGCCTTTGACCTGCCACCTGTTGGTTATCCGGTTAACTTCTACTTTAAGACGGAAGGACAGAGCAAGATAAGGCATGTCTTAAGCTTTGAATATTTGGCCAGGGATGTAAAGGGGGAAGGGGTCTGGTGCGAGCTTAAAGTTAAGGACCGGACAGACGGCCTTAAGGAGGATGGAATCATTTCTGTCTATGCCCCACCGGATTTCATCAAGAATTCAGTTTTCGGTCAGCTGGGTTATTGGCTCCGTATTGTGGATAAAAATCTCAAATATGCCGAAACGGCAGATTACGGCCCACTCGTACAGAAGATAATGCCCAACGTAGTAGAGATTGTCCAAAAACAGACTATCTTAAGAGAAATGTTTCAGGCAGGGATTTATGAAGCAGGAAAAAAAATTACCTTAGCAAACCGTCCTGTCCTGGAATGCCAGGTGTGGGTCAATGAAATAAGGGATATAACCAAAGCGGAAATACAGCTGCTTGTAGAAAAAGATGCGGACTCAGTCGATATTCAATACAACAGCTCCGGGCATATCAGTGAATGCTGGGTCAAATGGGAGCGTTGCGACTTCTTCATAAAATCTCGGGGGGACAGCCGTCATTATCGGTTAGACAGCTATACTGGCCAAATAACCTTTGGTGATGGAAAAAAAGGAAAGGTTCCTTCCACAGGAGAGAATGCCAACATCCGGGTCAACTATAGCTTTGGCGGTGGCAGACGCGGAAACATGTCGGCTAACAGCATCAAAGGTCTGCTTGTTAATCTCTCCTACGTAGATCGGGTCACTAATATCGAAATGACCTGCGGAGGTAGTGACAAGCACGACCTAAAAACATTGGAACAGGTAGGCCCACTTAAGCTGCGGCACCGCGGGCGTGCCGTGACAATCTCGGATTATGAGAGTATCGTGTTGGAACATTTCCCGGAAATAAGGGATGTAAAGTGTGTCTCAAATTATGACAAGTTTGGTTTGCAAGCATGGGGACATGTAACCTTGGTAGTCATTCCTTATGATCTTGAGAACAGAGGTTACAGCTTAAAGCTCTGCAGGAAGATCGGACAATATCTTTCTCAACTGGTAAGCTGTGAGCTATTGGCAGACGGAAGGTTTTCCACCGTACCGGCCGTGATCATAAAGGTCAGTGTCACAGTAACCGTAGAGGTAGAAAATTACGAGATTGCCGCCGAAACGGAAGGGCAGGTAACGGAAGCTATAACGGGATATTTAAATCCGGGTATTTCAGGCGGGCGTCGCTTAAGGATTGAAGAAATTCCGGCAATTAAAGATATTTATGGTTTATTAAAGAAAATCAAAAACGTAGCCAGCATTCAGGAGGTCATTCTTGAGGGCTGCTACTATGATGGCAATGTGCTTAAAGTTGTGCCGCTGGATGAGCGGTTTAAGCTGAGATATGTGGTGGTTACAAACGGAGAACATACAGTGAAGATATTCTGAGTGAAAAGAGACGATGCCGGTGCTTACTTTGCCGAATTATGATGATCAACGCTTTGAAGATATCATGGAAATGGTTAAACGCCGCATTCCCGTGCTTTATCCCCAGTGGACGGATATGAATGAGCATGATCCGGGCATTACAATCCTCGAGCTTTTTGCCTGGCTCAAGGAAATGCAGCAGTACCATTTGAACAGAATAACCACTCAGGGTTACGAAAATATGCTGGCTTTACTTGGTGCTGTTGTAAGCGAATCTTCGGCAGCCCTGACTTGGATTGTTCTTCCGAATATCAGCCAGGGCTCTCTGCCGCAGGGTATGCGTTTTGAAGCTCCCGGAGAAATAATTTTTGAATGCCAAGACACTGTGAAGTTGAACACCTTTAGGATCCAGAGTATTTATGTGAATGACGGCACAGGGTTTCAGGATGTTCAGGATATCATCCGGGAACCGAAACTTTATTGCCACCCTTTTGGGCAAAACCCCATGGAGGGTGAAAGTTCCTTGTATTTAGGTGTGGATCGTCTGGAGCAGAATAGGGAATTCAGCTTGTTTCTTCAGTTTGATGATAGTTACCCCGTCCTGAGAAATCCTTTTAAGGATAATTCCCGGAGACCGAGAAATGTTGTCTGGGAATATGGTGCAGCGGCTGAAAACGGCCTGGAATTTAAACCGGTGGAACTGAGCTTTGACAGAACTTATGGTTTTTCCCAGTCCGAGGAAATACGATTTAGGATTGGAGAGGATGCAGATCCGGTAAGTCTCGGAGAAGGGATTCCCGAGTGTTGCTGGTTGAGGGCTCGTATGCTAAGAAAAGGGTGTGAAGAGAATCCCAGGTTGATGAATATTCATAAGGACCCGATTCCTGTCAGCCAGAAGAGGACTATTTGCGATACTATTTCCTTTACTTTGCTGGAAAATAAGGAAGATGCTGTGCTGAAGCTTCGCACCTGGCTCGCTTTGAAAGGACGGCAGACAGTGTTTGTCCGCGACAGTTCAGGATGGCAGATCCATAATGATCTCCTTACCCATATCCAAAGAGAAGGAAATGCTGAAATTGCTGTTCTGAAACTTATTAACCTGCCCCAGGATTTGCTAATGGACGGGACTGAGAATATCCGAGTCTTATGCTATGAGACCGATTTTGGCGAATCACTTGTATTATCAGGCTCTAATGGACTGCCAGGTCAGAGATTTCCCTTGGAATTTCAGGATACGATCCTTAGGGAGCAGCTTTCCGTGATGGTGTATGAAGAAACAGAACAAGAGCTGAAACGCTGGACAGATTGGAAGTATATTTCTAAGTTATCCCAGGCAGGACCTTATGATCGCTCTTTTACCTATGATCGAGCCAATCAGGAAATCGTCTTTGGGGATAATGAGCAGGGGGCGGTACCTCAGGCAGGTGATCATAACATTGTAGTAACAAGGTGTGTCACAAGCAAAGGAAGTATGGGGAATATAGCCTGCGGGAGCTTTGAAGTCCTGGAATATGGAGATATAAGATGTATGCCCTATAATCCGGTTCCAGCATCTGGTGGTGGGGATGCAGAAAATATTGGAGATGCCATTGAGAGGGTCAAAGCCTCTCTGAAACAAGTTGGGAAAGCAGTGACAGTTGCCGATTACGAAGAGTTGGCTGCCGCAACACCGGGACTAAGAATCATGGGCGTTAAAGCCATTCCTTTTTATGATCCTGACAGCAGAGTTTCCGGAGAGAAACAGGCGCCTGCTACGGTTACGGTTGTTGTTCTTCCCTATAGTGAGGATCCTTTCCCAATGCCGGATGAACAGTTTTTAGTGGCTGTCGGAAAACATCTTGAAGATTATCGGCTGATTACAACCAATGTTAAGGTGATCGGACCTGTTTACATTAAGATTTCGGTTTATATAGAGGTTGTCCTGGAAAACAACAGATGGGAAACTAACGAAACAGTTATTAAGGCTGCCATCGCCTCATATTTCGAAACGGTTAGGAAGGGAATACCGGAGGGAAAACCGGGATTCGGCCAACCGATACGTGAAAGTATTATAGCAATGAAAATCGAAGCAGTACCAGGGGTTGTACATGTCAAAAAAGTTACCTTGGGTGTTCGATATAACGAAAGTTACAAGGACAAGTATGGTAATATAACGATTCCGCCCCACGGGCTTCCTTATTTGGGAGATCTGCAAATCCGTACGTTAAGTTAAGTAATTAATATAGTAACTTGAACTTAAAGTATGAGGAGGTGAGCTAAAGACATGGACAAGGGCAGAATGTATATAACACTTAACCGGAACAGGGAGTGGAAACGCAGCCTGTTGGTAAATCTCCAACTAGAGGATAACCAGCTTGTGTTTTCAGAAAGACCGGGGCCGGAGCAGGGAATGTTAGCGACAGGATTTATCATTACCGGATCTATTGACAGCACAGAACACGATTTTCAATGGGATAGTATCTCAATAGAGGTGGATTTACCGGAGAACTCGGTCCTTAAAGTTTCCTGCTTTGCCTGCGACAGCAGGGAAGTGTTGTTGGGAGATAATGTAGTAAACCTGGACAAATATATTAAAAATGCAGGAGAAGAAAATTTTTCCGGGCTTAAAGAGCTTAAGCCCCTTTTTCAACAAGCCTTTGAAGGTTCAACAGACGGTCTGTTGAGAGTCAGTGGACGGTATCTGTGGCTTAAGCTGGAGTTTCTGGTACCACAGCCGGAGCTCTTTTGTTTGCGGAAAATCAAGTTACTGCTGGCCGATGAGAAGATTATCCAGTACCTTCCCGAAATATATAGAGACGGTAAAGAAAATAATGATTTTTTTCAACGCTTTATGAAAATCTTTGACAGCATTTTTTTTGATATCGAAGAAAATGTGAACCGTCTGCCTGAAAAGCTGGACTACACTCAGGCCAAAGGGGATCTGTTGCGCTACTTGGCAGACTGGGTTAGTATTCAGGATGCTCAGAACATGGGGGACGAGGAGCTTAGGGAGCGTATCGCTGCCATTATGCCGGAGTACTTAGCTATCGGAACCAAGCCGGGTATTGAGAGGTTTGTAGAACGTGAACTTAAGGTTAGGCCAAGAATCATCGAGTTTTTCGATTATAAGCGAATGTTGTATGAAGGCCGTGACAAAGAGTTATACAAGGAGCTTTTTGGGACTAATCCATATAAGTTTTTTATACTGCTGCCTGCGGATGTTTTTAGCAGCCAAAATACTAATAGCTTTCTAAGAAAGTTAAAGAATAATATTCCAGCCTATACGGAGACGGAAATCGTACTTCTGAAGAAGAGAATCATTCTGGGAAAACATACATATCTTGGCATTAATTCCATGGTTGCTGAGTATAGCTATGTGAGCATCGATGAAAATATTGCCATATCTGACGATACCTTGATAGGAGGAAGTATAGATGAAGAATAAAACCCTATTTCCCATGGAACGCAACCGGTATTTTCATGGTAAGATGCTCACTGCAAGAGATCTTGAAGCCGAACAAAGATATTATAATAACAAGCGTCGGCTGGTCAACCGTTGTATTTTAGGAGCAGGGGTTGTTTGCGGCCTCGGTGTATACCTCAATGATGATACATCCTTCTCCTTAGAAACAGGGTTGGCTTTGGATTATTCCGGAAGAGAGATTGTAGTAACTTCTTCCATTATCCGAAAATTGCAGATGATTGAGGGATTTGAAGCCCTAGTCGGCCACGAGCAGGCCTACCTTTGTCTGGAGTATGAAGAACAGATGAGGGAACCTGTAAACAACATTGGTGTGGCAGACAATGACAGTCAGCAGTTCAACAAAATAGAAGAAAGCTTCCGGCTCTATCTGGATACTGAAGAGCCGGATGTCAATACACTTTTTGGAGAGTCGGGAAGAAATCATGTCCAGGTTCTATACTCCAGTAAAGGACTCGGTATTTACCAGATAGTTCCCGCAGTTGTTATGGCAGATCAGGAGTTTTCAGTAAGATATATGGTGGTCAAAGGTACAGAACTACCGCCGGTATCCTTTGAGTATTCATTTAAATCGGATTACCTAAAAAGTGTAGACGGTGATACTATCAAGATTGTTTATAATGAAGACAAAAATTCAGGACGTGACATTAATAGTATAGAGTATACCCTAAGAGCGGCTTCCGTATCGGATATGCAGGTGCCCTTCGGAAAGGGAAAGGCTACCCTTAAGCTAAGCATGGGGGATATCACCGATCAGGTTGAACTAGCTCAGAAATACGACATCTACATATGTAGAGACAGTTTAAGCTATGAGAAAATGTTAAATATAAAATTAAACAGTCTTGATAAGCAGATGTCCGGTGAAGACACTCCTATCTATCTGGCTAAGATTGATTTTGTCAGCGCAGGGAACACTCACATTCTCAGGAAGATAACTGCTCTGCCCTTTGAGCAAAGAATTTCCGGTATTCCCGGACGGGTAGCTGGAAATCAAACCTCGGAGAACATTCCCAAAGATATGCTCAAAAGTGTTACAACAGAAGTAGAAATGTTGCAATACTGGCAAAAGCCAGAGGTTTCCGCTAAATACAATCCAGATAAACAAAGCATCAACTTCCATTTTGGGCTGGCCTCCTCCGAGGCTTACGACTATGCAACCTCTTCTGGGGTTGTAGGCGTGCCCTTGTCAGGCGCTATCCGAGTCAATTCTAGATATGTTTCCGAAGAGGTACCCCATAACCTTGGGATTGGCAATGTTAGTCTGACATTTGCTGTAGAATTTGGAGACAATGAAAACAGGAAACTATTGTTTGGCAATGGGGATATTTTTAGTCCAAAAAACGAAGGAAAAATTGTCCCGAAGGTGGAAGTAGCTGGCATCCTTAATCCTGATACTGGTACTTTTCGAGTTGGAATCAGATGTTTGGATCATGTGGAAGGGCACATAATCAGGGTACGTTGGTTTGCCTACAAAGTTACAAGGGATACCGCCGATATGCGTTCCAAGGACAATGTCAGTGTAAAAATCAAACCGGAGATTCACAAGATGAAGGTCCTGGATAGAATCCAATTTGAAGCAGAAGTCAGCGGAACTGCGGACAAAAGTGTCATCTGGAGTATCCAAGACGATGAGGGTGGAAAGATCGATCAGAACGGACTTTACCAAGCACCAAGCAAGCCTGAAACCTATGAAATAGTAGCAACAAGCACCGCGGATCCGGCTGCTAAAACCAGTGCATTTGTAATTGTAGAGGAATAAGGCATCCAGAGGTCGGATAACAGAGGCCAAAGATCAGAAAGGGAATACATCAATCTGACACATCCGGCTTCTGACCTCTGATTTCTGAGTTTAGGAGGGAATTATGGATACCCTTATTCAGGGGGGAAAGTATCAGGTTCTTGAAATACTTGAACAACACGAGGACTACAAAGCTTGTCTCTGTATTGATGTGGAAACAAACAATGATTATAGGCCAATGATTTTTAATATTTACGAAAAATACGAAAACATTAGAAAGTTTTTACCAACATTTTATAGTTTGAACCAGGAGCAGCATGCTGAATTCATCTGCATCATGTCCGGACAGCATAGTATTACGGCAGTTTTTGAGTATCATTCGGGTATTAAGTTCCTAAACTTTTTTCAGCAGGTGGATAAAGAGGATTTTGAACTGCGCTGCAAATATGCTTTCCTTCTTCTGGAGGTGTGTTTGATGTTGGATACAGTTCCAGATTTTATGGCTTATTCGTGCCTTGAACCAGAAAATATTGTTATTTCCGAAAAGATGCAAAAAGTAAGGATTAATTACATTATTCGTCCCTTGGAGATAGGCAATGAACCATTTAAGTGGAGAAAAATAGCATTTCTTCTCGAACATATTTTTGTTAAGAACCGCTTTGTACCAAACGAAATATGGGACTACATAGAGGATTTGAAACAAAATAGGGATGACAATATTGTCGGAGCATTTTCGCGGTGGAAAGAAATATCCGGAGGACTATTGGAGGAACATATACGTCTTAAGCAAGAAAAATTTATTTTCTATTGTATACGATGGCTGAAGAGTTCTTTTAGACAACGGCTCAAAAGAATTTTTAGAAAAAAATAACTTTTTAGTTATCAGTTCGGAGGTATGATTTTGTTTAAAAAAGTACTGAGTTTAATAATTATTTTTGTGGCAATATTTTCCTTGGTATTTATTTCCTATGCCAATGGACTGATTTCGAAAATTTTTATTCAGACAAATCATGGCAATACACTGGAATGTTCCCATGCTGTGGACCGGAGCGGTAATATTTATTATATTCTTAAGGAACAGAATCAATCATCCCTTATCAGTCTAGATTCCACGGGTCGCCAAGTCTATAAAAAGAATATTCTTAGTGTGGTCGGAAAAGATTGTATTTTTGACAGTATATATGTAAGCCAAGATAAATCTTTGCTACTTACCGTTTACAATCTCATACCCAACACTTCTACTATTAAGCAGGTTGGGGTCTATATGTTCAGGGACGACGGCAGTTTTGTCGCTCAGGTTTTCAAACGCGACGTCGAACGATTCTATGACAGTAAATTTCGTCTTATCTCTAATATGAGCGATGATGATAAGAATATTTATTTTGGTTTTTTAAATGGTACTTCTGTGGACATTTTTGCCTACGAAAAAGGAAATAAAAGTCCAATAATAAGTACTAATGAATACCCTCTGGGGGATATATCTAACAAAATTAATACTTTTTTTGTTCTTCCTTCAGGCGAAGCAATTTTCAGCTTGGAAGGGGGGTCACTTCTTAAAAAGTCCCGTAACAACGTTGATACTACCTACAAGTTCAGTGGCAAGACTATTGTGGATCGGTTTTGGTTTGGCGGAAACCAATTTTATTGTAGGGATGCAATGAGCGGCAGCATTTATGTTTCAACTTTATCAAAGTTAGACCCAGCCATTGTTATAAATGGTAATAAGGTCATTTCAGATAAAGAAGGGATAAGATTTGGGCAACTGGATCCAGTAGCAGTGGGTAATGTGGGTAATGTTATGGGAATACTGGATAAGAATGGAATCAACAGCATATTCCTCGGTGGATTTGCTTTTTTACCAGAGATAGGAAAAACCGATACATCTGATCGGAACGATTTGACCCTGTGGTTTCTCTTGGTGGGTATATTAGCAGGTACTATTATTGTGTCTTTATTGTTGTGGGATTTCTACTGCAAATTTTTGCATATGAGGCTTTCTATCTTGTACAGGCAGGGCTTCCTTGTGATTTTAGTCATATTCCTAGCTTTGTATTTTCTTACCAGCTATATTATAGTCCCAAAATCCGAAGAGATGCAGAGTAAGATGTACCTTACAGAGCAGGTGAAAGCGGGCCAGATGTTCATTGCTGCGTTTAAAGCAGATTCAGGGGGCACTCAACTGGATATCAACAAGTCCAGTGCTTTCTTCGATCGGTTTAGAGAGAATCTTTCCTCTTCTTTGTCATTTGCCCAGTCCGTTAAAGAAACCAATACCGGCGGAGATACTTTCAAGAGGTTGGCTGGTCAAGACAGATATGAAACAGCCATTCAAATTGCTAAAACCGGATGGCAACAGTCTGAATATGCTATGTTGGCTTATGGTGAAAATTATCCGGATGCTCTAGCTGCAGTTCCATTAGCTAAAAAACAAAATGCTCCAATTCTTTTGACTGATAAAGATTCTTTAAACCCTATAACAAGTACTGCGTTGCGTGATCTTAAAGTAAAAACTGTTTACATAATAGGAGGAAAAGTAGTTATTTCGGCCGCTATTGAGAACCAACTAACATCCGATGGTTACTCCGTAAAACGAATAGCTGGTCAAGACAAATATGCAACAGCAATTAAAATCGCGGAAGAATTAGGTGACATCAAAGAAGTAGCGGTCACTACCGGAGATGATTATGCAGATGCCTTGTCTATCGGAGCAATAGCAGCTCAAAAGCAAATGCCAATAATTTTAGTTCCGAAAGATAATCTAACAAGCAGTATTCAGAATTATCTTAGCACTAAAAATATTGAAAAAGCTTATGTAATTGGTGATCAATTTCTAATCAGTGACAATGTAGTTGGTAAATTCAAGAACCCTGAAAGAATATTAGGTAAAAATAAATACGATCGGAATATAGCTATCTTAGATAAATTTAAGGATGGCTTTCAGCGTGATAAATTATGTCTGGCTACTGGTGAGAATTTTGCTGATGCTCTTACAGGTGCTGGTTATGCTGCGAAAAACAATGGTGCTGTCGCGTTGGTCAAAAGTGATCTCCCTGTCTCAAATAATAACTTTATCAAGGGAATTCCGACTTCTTTAGCCAATGTTACTGTTTTTGGAGGGGAATCAGTCGTTCCTTCATCCTTAGTTCAGGAAATTTTTGGTGTTAGTCTTAAACCTCAAACGCTTAATACGGCCGATATTAGTTTTATGGCCAAAGACGGTGGATATAGTGTTGCAGCGTCCAATACCCGGCGTGAGGTAGGCTTTCCTGCGGCTTTGATGGGCTATGGGAAAAACTTTTCCAGCGAGATCCAAAAGGCAGAGACAAATACCGTCATATCTTATGAAGTAATGACTCAAAGAGGTCGGGGACTCTGTGTCTTAATGCCGACAGGGCTGACACTATCCGGTTCTCCCGTAACCCTGAGTATGGTGGTAGGCTTGGATAGCCTGGATAAGGACACTTCCGTCATGACAGGAACAGTTACCAACTATATGAGGATTATCGGCCTTGTACTGGTATTGCTGGTCATACTTGTGGAATATTTTAATGTATTTAATGTCAGAAAGCTTAAAAAGGGAGTAGATGAGATAGCGGCTGGTGATTACGGAAGAGAAATTGATGTTCATTCAGGCGATGAAATTGAAGACTTGTCCGATTCCATCAGAGCTTTAGCTTTGAATATTTTGAGTACCACTATCAGCCTAGACAAACTGAACGCTTCATATTACAGGTTTGTTCCCCTGAGATTTCTTGAGATTCTGGGAGAGACCCATATCGAGAATGTCGGCAAAAGGTCCCAAGGTTACAAGGAAAACATGGTGATGATGTTTTTACGCTTTAAATTTCTGACCAGTAGGGGAGAAAGAAGCGAAGAGATTTTTGCCAAGATTAATGATGTTGTTGAAAATATTGTCCCGATTGTAAGCGAAAACAAGGGCACAGTATATAATTTCTTCCCAAATGGGTTTAATGCCGTATTTGAAGGCAGTTCTGAGGTAGCTCTGCAAGCAGCGTTAAGAATTCGGGAGGTACTTGGCGCCTTGAACCAACAATGGAAAAGAAACGGACAGGATGAGGTGGATATTCGGATTTTTATCACCAAAGGAAATATTATGTTAGGGTTTATTGGAGATGAAAAACGGATGGAACCTGCGGCCATATCCAACGAAACTCAAAAAGCTTGGCCAATAATTCAACTGTGCTTTGACAGTGACATTTATATTGCCTGTACAGAAGAAATACAGAAGGAACAACCGCAAGGTGCCTATCGGAATCGGAAGATTGGCGAGGTAGCAATCCGGGAAGAAAAAGTACAGCTTTTTGATCTCTATGACAGTGACCCTTATACGCTCTTGAAGGTAAAGGAAGTCCACGCTGACAAATTTGAATTGGGAGTTAACCTCTTTAGAAAAGGAGACTATGCCAAGGCAAGGAATATATTTATGGATATTATTAAACACTCTTCTCAGGATGGGGCAGCCCGTAATTATATGTATATTGCCGAACATAATCTGCGTTCGGAGCAAAAACAAAATGCTTACACCACTATTTATGAGTTAGAAAGAATGCGCTGATAAGGAGGTTCCAAGATTGCTTAAGTTGATTCTCAGAAATCTTGAGATGTTATACCGAACAATTAAAAGTTTGATACTTAGACCATTAATGATGTTAAAAAACAAGTTAATGATGCTACTCAATATCAGTAAATTATTGAATAAACTTACTAAGTTCCTTACTTCTTTATTGGCGAAGATTAAATTGAAACCTGAGAAGCGGAATGACTATGTGGATGCAGGACGAGTATTTATTGCCAAATCCTTGATTGTGATTGTACTTGTGCTTATCATTGCAGTACCGCTGGTGATTTACTATTTTGCCTGGCCTTGGCTGGTAAGCATGTTTTTTACAGCTAAGTTATTTGAGGGACAACCTAAGATTGCAGAGTATAACGGCAAAGTAGAAATCTATTACGAAAAAGAATTGAAAAACCTGATGTATAAGGGGCGGCTGTCAAATGGGAAATATATAAACATTGGTGAGGCGTTTTATAAAAATAGCATGCCAATGTATTCTGGTAACTATTTAGATGGTAAGTATGATGGCAAGGGAACATGGTATTCGGAGGATGCCAAACAGTACTATAAAGGAGATTTCGTTGGGGGTAAAAAGACGGGCATGGGACAGATTTTCCAAGCCGGCAAGTTGTTCTATGATGGAGATATGAAGGATGATAAAAAAGCAGGCTCTGGAAAACAGTATTATGCTGACGGGAGTATAGCTTATGAAGGTGCTTTTGCGGAAGATGTTTTTGAGGGAGATGGAACTGAGAATTATCAGGGAGGAAAAGTAAAGTTCAAGGGTGCATTCAAAGGAGGTTTGTATACTGGCAAGGGTGTAATGTATAACGAGAAGGGTACCATGATCTACGATGGTAGTTTTGAAAGGGGACTTTTTAGCGGGGCCGGACGGTATTACGGCAAGGAAGGACAATTGGTATATGATGGATCTTTCGTAAGCGGCCTTTTTGATGGCACGGGAAAATTGTATAAGAATGGAACGCTTTTTTATGAAGGCAGTTTTCTTGGCGGTATGATGTCTGGAAATGGAACCCTTACTGATGATTTTTCAGGAGTAAAATATACAGGCCCCTTTGAGAACAATGATATTGCCTACGGGAAGCTGTTCAATATGAAGGTTGAAGATATTTATACCGCTTTTTTTAAGGGGCTTACAGAGGATACCTCTAAGACATATTACTTTTACTTATCTAATCAGGCCTTTGGTTTAGTCTTAAAGTTAGCTTATGCCAATGAAGTAGATCCGGCAAAACTGGTGGATGTCTTCATGCTCCCCAAAGAGGGCGGCCTTACAAAAATTCAAGAAATAGCGGACCTTAAGCTTCCGGGGATTTATGGAATCGGCGAAACTGGAGAGAGTGCGGCGGATGGGGATGCAGCATTCTTACTGGGATTAGAGTTGGGAAATATGAAGTATTACAATGCCAATTATGTTGGCTATGGGATATGTTACTGGACCAGTCCTGACACTGGAGATGTGGCTATGATCGAGTGCTATCCTTCTTTAGAGTCCCTTACCAAAGATGCTAAGGAGGTAATGGGAGGAACGACACCGGAGACAGCTGAAGTAGGGAATAATCAGAAGTATGCAATTTACTTCACAGACCTGGGCTTGGACATGAAGGATTTCGCCAGCCTTGGTTATTAGCAGTTAGTGTGGAGGCCGGGAATGAACAAAAGATTTACAGTGTTACTACTATTTTTATTGGTACTGCTTCCAATGATTTTAACAGGCTCAGTGCGTGCAGAGGATACGGGAGCCACCCTGAAAGAAGCCGTTCGAGTTGCCTTAACCTTAAATTCACAAGCAACTCCAGCTAATACAGTTGCTTTAAATGTGGCTGAAGTAGTAATCGATCTGGACTTTGCCCGTAAAAAGTATCAATCTTTAGAAGAACGGCAAAAAATACTAAAACTTGAAGCTGACCAAGCGGACAATGATTTCAAGATGGGTAAAATCAAGGCCAAGGCTCGTGACGCCTTGAAACAAGAAGTTATCCAAAACGACTTTGATTTAAACTTTTATAAAATGCAGATTGATAATGGGGAAAAAGGATTCCAAAGGTTAACAGGAATATCAATTCCTGTAAATTTTGCCTATGATGGTTCTTACCTGATTACGGATGCCAGTAAACTAACGCTGCCACCTTCAGTAACACAGGGAAAGGATGCTCAAGCGCTGGAGAAGCAATTAAACGATGCTATTGTCGCCTTCAGTAAACTCGGGACCTTGATTTCGGCTTATATCGATGCAGGAGAAAAATTGGTTGAAGCTGAAGACGACTTCAAAACAGGCAAAGTGAGTAATACGGAGCTTGAAGCTGCTAAAGTTACTAAGGAAAAGGCTAGGATAGATGCCCTTGAAGGAAAGGCCCAATATTCAAAGCTCTTATATGAAATGGATTGTAGCTTGCAGGGAGCCATTTCACGGGACGTGAAAAAACTATCTGACCCTATTTTTCAGTAAGTAATAATCCGATAATGCAAGAAAGGAAGTTGTTGCTGTCAATGGGTGATTACAATGCCATTTATGAAGCAGGACAGTCTCTTGTGGAGTTGTTCAGGCGAGAAATAACGCCGTTGCCTATCAACAACCCTGAAGGTATTGGCTTATGCATACCCCATGAACCTGGGGATTTTCAACTCACGGTCTGGATTTATAATATTGAAGAACATAACGACACGGGTATAAATTCTGGATTTATCACCGATCCGTTCAATCCCCAGCAGGAACGGTATGCCTCCTTGCAGCTGCGCTGTCATGCCCTCATATCGGCCCATTCCAAAGCGCCTATCCAAACTAGGTTGACGGATGAATATAGAATTATCGGGCGTGCTTTACAGATTATTTGGGACAATCCGATTATTCCGGGTGAAAAGCTGACGGGCTCCCTGGCAAACGGTGGAACACCCCTTCAGCTTCAATATCTAAAGCTCAATAACGATGATATCAGCAAGATATGGAATAGTGCAAACAAGACTGTTAAGCCGTCCTTTGCATTACATATTGCCTCCCTCATGATAGATTCTAACCGTATAAGACCTGTGGGTACCAGGGTAAGCAGTGCAAGTATTAACCTCAGACAGAAGTGAATAAGCGGGTAAAGAGGAAGAATGCAGTGAATACATATATTTCGATTATTTTTAAAATTATGGACCATTTCAGGAAAAGAACCTTGTTGGCTCCTGAAGTTAGCATTTATTTAAACAACCAAAGAATTAAGCCTTTATATAAGCCTGGAGGTTATTTCATCTTTACAGATTTACCATCGGGACGGGCCTCTTTTGAAATTGTCTCTCCTATTTTCAGAACTAAAAAGGTTGTTGCCGATATCTTGGAAGCGGGCAACGGGTACATTATGAACCATCTTATGATGAGCCCTTCAAGAAAATATCCCTTTGGCGGCCCTGTTACAACAGTATCGGGAACAATTACTATGGGTGGGGTGCCCTTTACCGAACAGCAGTTTCACATAATTCCCGGGGACGGTGGAGAAGTGATGAAGATAGCCGAGGATAAAGCCGAGGCTGGGAATAATCTCCTAAAGCTCTTTGTTGCAGTACCAGGACGTCAGCTATCAATTCCGGGCAAGTTCATGATTAAAGACAAGGAGGAGGCGAAGAGAGAGTTCTGCTTAATCACCCAGAACGCCGATCAGGACGGCAGGTATCCACTTGAAAAGGGGATGGCCTACAGCCACCTGCGTGCTACTCCCCTAGTTGAAGTGATTGAGTGCGCTACTTCATTAGACGGAAGCTTCTTTACAGCATTGCCGGATTTAAAAGAAAGGAAGGCTTCCCTGGATGTCCTTGTACAGGAGACAGCCGGAAATAGTATCAGAAGGACATTTGAGATTGAAGCATATAAGGAAAACAATCTTGCCGATATCGAAATAGAGAATAACTAGTGAAAAAAGGAATAATAAGGATGAGATAAATATGGGAATGTTGGTAGTCAATACAGCGCTCACCATGTGTTCTTTTGGGGCAGCTCCGGTGCCTTTGATGGCAACCAATGCACTGACTGTACTAGGTTTGAATCAACCTGCGGCGACAATAATGGATTTACCAAAGGTGCCCTACGGCGTGTGCATTTCCATGGCAAATCCAGCCGTAGCCTCGGCTACATCGGCTGCTATGGGAGTTCTTACGCCCATGCCGTGTACACCGTTGGTGCCAGCCCCCTGGGTGCCAGGTTCCCCGACTGTGTTGATCGGCGGTATGCCGGCGCTTAATGATTCAAGCAAGGCCATGTGTAGCTATGGGGGTGTCATATCGATAACAATGACTCCGGCTGTGACGGTACAGGTGCCATAAATACTAAAATGTACAGGAGAATGTTAATGGTGAAAAATAAACTGCTTTTTATCGTGCTCCTTCTAGTGGCTCTTTTGGCAGTGATGTTCAGCTCTCTGAATATTAAGGATCGTTCCATCCGTGAAGTGTATGAGGATTTGACTTTCATGCGCATTTCCCTGGAGGCTAGGCAGTATATCAGCCAAGTTGAGTATGACATTAAATACGGAAGACAGTTGGATAACTTTTATGATATGCAGGAAACGCTGAAAGGTGTTCAAAGCTGCTCTTCATATATGGAAGGGGCTTATATCGTTTCTGCTTCAGCAAAGCTGCTCTATCAAAGCGGCCTGAAAGAGGGGATCAGCCTAAACATTCCAAAGGATCAGGAGTACTCTACAGGAAAGCTTTTTATCATGGAGGAGGATGTCGGGTACTACTACCTGACAAATCCCATCAAAGATGGGAGCGGAAAGATCGTCGGATATCTAATCATGTGTATAGGCAAGAATGCTGTCAGTAATGCTGTTTCGGAATATAACCTACAAAATAAAGAGCAAACAGCAATGATTGTTTTGGAAATATTTGGAGTTAACCTTTTTATACTAAGTCGCCTTCGACCCAATAAGAAAAACCAGGTGGCTTTAAAATTGATGCTGGTCCTATCCATAACGGTGACAGTAGCCGCCGCCCTAGATTCCGGCGTGGTCTTGGCAAGGTTTTATCAGGTTGTGAACGATGCCGCGCACCAGTCAGCCGATAAAATGGCTCAGGCACTTCAAAGTGAAGTGGATTCGGTAATAGCAAAAGGTGTTTCTGCAGATAGGATTTATGATTTAAATGGATGGCTAGCCAAAAGTAGCAGTGAACTAACTATTGTCACTTCATTAACTCTTGATAGAAACCAAAAAATATCCGCGACGGTCTCCCAGGCTTATATCAACAGCTATTTCAATAAGTTTTTGCTGCGCATCTCTTTACTGTTGCTTACCTGTGCGCTGGGCGGATTTGTGGCTTGCAGGACAGTCATCTTATTTAGCAGACCGAAAGCAAACGGCAGGGAACCTGCAGTTGGTAAAGGAGCAGTCCATGTTTAAGCTTGCAACAACAAAATCAATACGGCAAGAACTTACTAAAAACTGGGAATACAATGCACCCCTAATGAATGTGGTAGAAAGAAACTGCCATGAGGATGTGAAAATGATTGGGGATTCCGTACGAATAAGGGATAAAATTAGCGGGGCCTACCTGTTTTCTCCTGCGAATTGGAACGAATTGAAGATTTTGCTGGAGGATGTAGGCGAAAAACTTGACACTTTCATGATCAATACAGGAATCTATAATAAGGAAGTTCTTCGGAAGTTTCCTCTAGCAATTATCAGTGAATATGATTTTTACGTGCTGAATAAAAAGGACAAAGTCCATGGCGGTCGCGCAGGCGAGGATTTTGAGATAACAAGTCTGGATTTGAATTGGTTAGACTTCATCCTGGCTCGCTACAAGGATAAGGAATTTGGCCATCAAAGCTATATCTTCGACAGGATACTTTATGGTTTGGGGCTTGGACTTCTGTATAAAGGGGAGAAGGCGGCTTTCGTATTACAGCACAAGAACGGAGAAACGGGAGCTCTGGTTGTGGAGGAGAAATATAGAAGATTGGGGCTAGGAGGTGAGCTTCTTAAACACTTCAACAGAGTGCTTTTTGAAAAGAACTCTATACTTTTCGCCTTGGTTGAGAAGAACAATATTGCCTCGGCGAATACGATGATCAACGGTGGATACAAAAAAGTAAGCAATAATATCATATGGGTGTACCATAATGAAGAACGGTACGCTATACCTACCGTAGGACAGGGTAAATAACTGTCTTGATAAAATAAGAGGCGGGTAAGAGAGAATGAAGCAAAGAAAGCTATTTTTAGTAAAGATTCTGATGTTTGTCTTAGTAGGATTAGTGGCTGTATCCGGTTGTGGCAATGGATCGGAATTCGGAAAGAGCGAGACTCAACAGCAGTTAGCAGTGGATGCTTCCGCGGGGGCAGGAATACATAGATTTCCCTCCTCACCAGTAAAAAAACCGGATGGCGAGAAATTCCGGATTGCTTATGTGGACATTGATCCATATCCTGTAACTGGAAGCATGCTCTATTATGTTTTAGAAAGCCTGAAACAAGATGGCTGGGTCAAATATGATTCTTTGCCTGTCACGTCGGACAATGTGGACGCGAAGGTGCTTGTTGACTGGTTGTCCCAGCGCGATCTTGGGCCTTATATTGAGTTTGTCAGTTCAGCAAATTACTATCTGGCTTATGATGGTGAAGAAGCGACGGGGAAAAGTCTGAAAGAACATACCGCGAAAAAGGATATTGACTTAGTCTTTACAATGGGTACCTGGCCTGGGAGATTTGTCAAAAGCTTGGATCTGGGGCTGCCCATGTTAGTATATGGAAGCATAGACCCTATAGGCGCAGGAATTGTCAAGTCTGCAAGTGATTCGGGAGATAAGAACATCTGGGCCCAGGTGGACCCGTCGGCCTTTACCCGACAGCTTCAGTTTTATTATAATACAATCCACTTTAAAAATATCGGTATGGTCTACAACGACGAGATAATCGACTCCATCCCCGACTATCAAAAGACGGCTGAAGCTGCTGGCTTCAAAATTACCAAGGTTAAGGTTCCTAAACTTGTGAGTAAAGATCCAGAGGATGAGAACAGGTATTATGCAAGTTTAAAAGAAATATACACCAGGCTGGTCCAAGAAGAGAAGATAGATGCCTATTTGATCAATACCGACATTATTACGAACGATTTAAGGATCAAAGATCTTTTTCAGATATTTTATCAGGCAAAAATCCCCGTTTTTGTTCAGATAGGAGACAATTTTGTCCAAAACGGTGCTTTTATGCTGGTCTCGCCTCGGGATTATAAAGGGATGGGTGCCTTTGCGTCAAACACAATCGGAGCAATATTTAACGGAGCCAAACCAGGGGATTTGCCTCAGGAGTATGTTAGTTCTCCATATCTGAGTCTGAATCTGGATGTCTCAGAAAAGATTGGCTTTACTCCGAGTTTTGAAATGCTTCTGTCTTGTGAGCATATTTATTCAAATCAGAATCAATAGGAGGCCATCCCATGAAATCAAGTAACATGCGAAAATGGTTAATATCAACTTTTACTGCCTTGATCGTCTCAGCATTTTTATTTGTCTGGTGGATGAGCTCTTCAGATTTTGAAGGTAGCTACCGCGAGATTTCGCAGCAATATTACGGGGTTATCGGCGGGCAGGTTGTCAACGAGGTTGAGACTTCCATCAAATATGGAAAAGAGCTAGATTCTTTTTATGATGTCAGCAGTATATTCGGAAAGCTGACAACCTTGTTGCCAACTCATGTTAAGGCAGTTATAACTAACAGCCGGGGAGAGATACTTTACACTTCTTTTGACAGTTCTGTCGATAAGAAAGACTACCTTGCAGTCTTCCAGAATCCGCATGTACTGGCAAAGGTCCAAAATTTGTCCAATGAACAGAACTATACATCACTGGAACAGGACAAGTATGAGATTATGCTTTTGCCCATTTCCGATAAAAACCAAACCGTTGTGGGTAGCTTTTCCCTGATCTATCCGGCTGCGGCCATCATTGAGGAGCTTAAAGCGGAACGCATGGGAAATCTTAAAATATCGCTTTTGGTTTTGATTATTGCAGTCTTCATCCTGATTATTTTCTTAAGCTTTGTTCCTATCCCAGATGAAAAGGATAAGGATCCCAAAGAACGTCGCCAAAGGAATACCCCTTGGGCAAGACGTAGGCAACTGACGATGTTCATTGCTCCTGCCCTGATTATTATGCTGGGCATAGCTGTTCAGAGCACGATTATGTATAATCAGTATCAGATAAAATATAAAACCGCTTTATCAGAAAGTGCCCATGGGATTCTTACCTATGTAAACAATTCTATTGCTTCGTTGCATCAGAAGGGTGTTCCCTATGAAAAAATGCAGGGCATGTCAGACTATCTGACCAGCAAAGTCAAGGAAACACCTATCTTATGGAATATCCGGGTCTACAAGGCTATTGCTGATACAGGGGAAGCTTTGAATAGGGCGAATACCTGGGGAATATCTGCTCCATTGGCACCTGAGGTCAAGAGTGAAAAAATGCAGGTTGAAATTCAGATTTCTCAGGAGTATTTGGACAGGAAAATGCTCAACATGCTTTTGGAATTTATGGCAACTTTGATTGTATCAGCAGTTGTCATCTTTGAAGTCATGCGGCTGCCGGACATCCTGATTTTCCGAAGAAGCAATCAGTTTAATACTAGTTCCCCAGAACAATATCACAAAATAACAGCTAGCCTTCGGATTCTTAGTTTTGTTGCTTTTATGGGGATGTATGCAAGCATGCCTTTTTCAGCTATTCTTATGCGGCACTGGGAGGCGCGGATTTTCGGCCTTTCCACAGACATTGCTGCTATCTTGCCTATGACGCTGGAATTGCTGGCAGTGATGTTATTCTCTATGCTGTTTGCTCGATTTTTTAGCCGATCGGGACAAAAGACATTTATCTATGGTGCAGGGTTCTTGATTATTTTGGGCAATGCCCTCTGTGCAGTAGCGACAGGCCCTTTGCAGCTAATACTCTTCAGAGGGGTCTGTGGAATTGGCTTTGCAGGCCTCAAACATGTCTTAAATACTGTTATCTCTTTAGGCACCGAGGGAGATGAACGGACCGGATTGAACATCGCTAGTATGAATGCGGGGCTCCTTGGCGGAATTATGTGTGGAGGTTCAATTGGTGCTCTGATTACCAATTCTATGGGTATGTCGTTTACATATCTGTTTACGGCAGGAATACTATTCGTATTCATCATTATGATTCTGTTTACAATTCCCTGGAAGCTTTTAAAACAGAATATGAAGAATAACAAAGTCAAGGAAGAAATAGGAGTCAAGGGAACGTTTCACGCACTGCTTAATGGCAAGGTGCTAAAATATCTAATTATGGTAACTCTGCCTTTGAATTTAGGCTTGATGTTTATTGTGGCCTTTATTCCGGGCTATATCCAGAAGATGAACCTGCCGGTTATCATCATCAGTTATGGATACCTGTTTAATGGCCTGGCGGGGATTTATCTAGGTGCTTTCCTGGCCAAAAAGATGACAGAGAAACTGGGCAGGAATCTTTGTGTATCGGTGATGCTTGTTATGGGAGGGATCGGCATTCTGGTAATTGCTTTCTGGTCTGCAGCAGGCATTATTCTTATCTCTACAGCATTGATGGGTCTCTTCGACGGTTTTGGTTCTCCGGTGGCAATGAATTACTTTATTGAAATGCCGGAAATCAAGAATAAATTTGGAGTTATAAACTCCCTGGCCTTCTTGGGGGTCATAGGTAATGCAATCCAGATGATAAGTCCCATTGTCTACGGCTGGATGATGCAGATGCCGACGGTTTCCAGCGTAAATCCGCTTATGATTATGGGTGTGGTTTATCTTTTGTTTGCCGCCGCATTCCTGTTTCCGATAAGGAACGGCGTGAATTGCAGGAAAGAATTGAACTCTTAAATTGGCTTCGTGGTGTATGGGAAACTATTTATATTTAATGCTCCGCTACTTTTGAGAAAGGCGATGTTAAGTATGAGGGAGAATATCTTAAAACAAGCCAGCACTATTCAGAGATCAGCGAAAAAGGGACGGTCCATTCCCCAGGCGGAACAACTGCCAAATAGTGTTATACTTAATAGGATGAACGGAACCGATTCCATTGGCGTCAGTGTGCAAGATCGCATGGATTCACTAAAGAGCAGCATCCTCTCACGTATGCCCGTAATACCTCCACATCAGCAGGATCAGATACCATTAGCGGAAAGCGAGGCAGAGAGGCTTTCTGCCAATGTTTACGGCTCAACACCCGACGATGCTAAATCGGCCATGGGAAGTAAACTGGGAGCAGATTTTTCCTCCGTTCGTTTCCATACTGATGCGGGTTCCGCCGCGAAGGCAGATGCCATGGGAGCCCGCGCTTTTACAGTAGGTAACGACATATATTTCGGCTCCGGCGGTTATGAAGCCTCTGCTGCAGCCCATGAATTGGTACATACGGTGCAGCAGGGTGCTGTAGAC
>LOEW01000276.1 GCA_001516045.1 Desulfosporosinus sp. BRH_c37 | reverse complement strand
TATTAAACAATTATTTTATGTGGATAAGAAAATAGGTCCTTGCACATTATGTGCGGGGACCTATTTTATAATTCTAAGACCTATTTTGAGCACCCTTTGCAGTTAAATAAAGAAGATTCGACTACGCTCACTTCAGAAATTAACGGTCACAATTTAGTTTGTTAGTTCTGCTTTGAGCTTCTGCAATGATTCTAGGGGCAGACCAGTTATCTCAGCAATATCTTCTAACGAGAATCCTTTCTTCAATGCGTTTCGGGCGTCTTCTAGCTTGCCTTCTAGCTTGCCTTCCAGCTTGGCTTTTTCTGCCACAATAGGATCGTACAGAGTTCTAGTCATACTCAGAACCTCCTCATTTAGCTTTGTATCATTTACATATCGGCTGTTTAAATATCTGAAGAGTTCTTCATTCGCTAAGAGTATTTTGTGCAGGTCTTCTCCGTCTATTTCCGCTGCTTGAAACAGTCTTACTGCTTCATAAGATATGGTTTCCACAATACGCTGGGCTATCTGAATTATTTTTCGAAGTTCTTGTTCTGTATGGTTCTTTCTATTTTTTATTTTTTCCATCTGATAACGTAACTTGAATACCTGTAAGGGCAATAGTGGGTAAAGCCTTTGTTCTATAATCTTCTCTTTACTGTATTCCCAATATTTCATGACCGGTACTCGGTAGTTTACTTCCTGTCCGTCAGGAAATATTAGTCTTAGTCTTAATTCATCTTTGATGCTCAGGTTCTGTTCTATGAAGATGACCAATTGTTTGGGGATGTAAAATACTGTTTCTTCCGGATCTCCTTCATATTTGGCGATTTCTTTAGCTTTGCTGATTCCGTATTCTAACATTCTGATGACCATGCTGTCATCGTTTAAGGTCTGGATCTCTATGTGATAATGATCGGATTTGCCTGCATCGCTGAGTTTGAGAAATAGGTCTCCTCTCAGTATATTATACTCATCGTCAACGAATTCATTGCTAGCAAAGCTCACCTCGGTTACTTCTACTGCATAATTCTCTTTAAATAAGCTGTTTAACATGTAGATCAGTGCCTTGCTCGATACCGTAAACAGAGATTTCAGTATTTCGTCCAGTCTTACCCGTTCCAAGCTCGCTTTCTTTCGGGGCAAGTTACTTACCTACCTTTCTGTAAATATTATACTATAGGCTACGATCTATGACTACTCTTTGGTTACGTCAACATATTTTCATCAAGACGTAAGAAGCGTGCAGAGCAATATAACTCATCTCCTATGCTCTCTTTAGTCGCTAGTAACGACTCCATCATCAATTGATTAAGGCTTTGTTCTTCTACTACTTCCCATCACCTCCAAACAACCACACCCTTGTGAATTTTTACTTCCCAAACCTGCATCTATGGCAACTTGAAGCAACTGTGGCGGCCCAGAAAGTTCCATCATCCCCGAATATCCTTTGATAATTCCTCCTTTATATTCTAAAATGTGCAACTTTGGATTGTTAAGCATCTGAATCTTAATGCTCCCTCGCTCACCTTCTTGATGATCAATGGTACTGTTCATGGGATAAGAGCTATCGTTTTTATCCTTTTTCTCAACTTGATGCCAAGTTTTAATCCCTTCCCATTTCTTCTGGAGATTTTCAGCCACAATGCGCCTAAATTCTGGTTCCCCAGGCTGCTGATAGACTGTGTATTTGCTCTCGTCAGAATATCACTGGGATATGGTACTCCCAGCCTGTAGCCTGCCTATAAGGAATTGAAACTCAACATCTACACAACGATGTACATCGGCCAACAAAGGCCTGTAGCCTGCCATAAGGAATTGAAACAAAGACCTTCCGACTTGGGTAGATGATACTAACTTAATGATGTTTTTAAACTCGCTTTGTAAAAATTGAAGCATTTATTATGGTGAGTGAATCATCAAAAATCGGCTCAAACTTGAGAATTTACTGATTCACTCACCATTTTATATCACTAACCATAATGTCGCACCCCGCGTGGGTCGTGGATTCGAAACAGTATGTGTGAAAATTGCACATACTTACGTACTTAGTCGTACCCCGCGTATGTGCGTGGAGGGAATCTGCCAAAGTGGCCCTACAATTTGACTTTATTTCGGAGGCGAATGAGATAGTCAAGATAGACTCTAATGATTCATCAGAGATAGAGTGGCGATGGGGGAATCTTTCAGATATCTGATTCCTAAGTGCAAATCGATGGCAGTAAGAAGTATTCATAACGTAAAGGCAGAATTTCGTATTTTTATACGGGATTATTCAGTTTATAAGCTGATGTAAGCGACTGTGCTAGATGACGCAATCCTCATAAAATGGTACAATAAGGATATAAACGATAGAACAAAGATTAATATGAAGTTACCAATTGGGTTAAAGAAATATTGATAGGAAGGAAAAGGGAAATTATTATGGCTATAAAAAAGCTTGTGCGCTTTGACTGGGCTATGAAATATATACTACGTAATAAAGCCAATTTTGATGTGCTAGAAGCGTTTATTTCCAACTTGTTGAAAGAAACCATCATTATAGAAAATGTGTTAGAAAGCGAAAGTAACAGAGAAGCCGAAAATCGGAAGTTTAACCGAGTTGACTTAAAGTGTAAAGATTCCCGAGGAAAACAAATAATCATTGAAATACAGAATCAGCGTGAGGCGGATTACCTGCAACGCTTGCTTTGGGGTACGTCAAGAGCCGTAGTGGAAGGTATGGAGCTGGGTAAGAGTTACAACGAAGTTGTCAAAGTTATTTCTATCAGTATTTTGTATCATAGCATGCGAGTGGATGAAAAAGAGATCACAGATTTTATCTATTATGGTACAACAGAGCTGATTGGAATGCATACGAAGAAACCGCTTATTCTTCACGAATCTAAGGCGAAACATAGGGAGACATCGATTACCAGCAAAAATGTTTTCCCAGAATACTATATGATTTATGTGGAAAAGTTTGAGGATATGATCAATGAGGCCATTGACGAATGGGTGTATTTCTTTAAGCATGGCGCAATACGTGAGGACTTCAAGTCACCTGGAATCCTACTGGCGGCTAAAAAGTTGGATTACCTAATGATGAGTGAGATAGAACGACGTGGATATGACGACTATCTTGCCTACTTAGGGCAGGAGTTGGGGATATTAGATACTGCAAAAGAAGAAGGCAGAGAAGAAGGCAGAGTACTGACAGCCAAGGCGGCTATAAAAAAAGGCTTAGCGCTCGAACTCATCGCAGAAATCACTGAACTCTCCCTAGAGGAGATCCTGAAATTGCAAAGTGATATAAGTGGACTATCCAATGGGGTTTGACTCGAATTAATGAATCTGACCGTTCTGGAAAACCCGTTGTTTTTGGACCCAAAATAGGTCCGTAGCCTGCCTATAGGGAATTGAAACAAGAATGAGAGCCGCGAACCCCGGCTCTCTTTTCAGTCAGTAGCCTGCCTATGAGGAATTAGTAAGGTCTTACATTGGGGCGGCGGATGCTAATGTGATGATTGACATTTGTATTGGGTTTAATAATATAATAATTCAGGACCTTTCTTTGTTGGCTAACGCCACTGATTCAGTTACCAGAATAGAGTTAACCAAATGCAAAATAGGTTATTCGTAAAGCCACGGCAATTTAGGTATCGCTTGTCCCTTAGGTAGGTCCAACGTAACTGACGTTATAAATAATCTTTTATTCTGTATATGTAGTATTTAATGGAGGAATTTATCAACTCATGAAGAATCATACTTTAGGAGCGGTAATCAGTGGCATTATCGATAAAACCAATTTTTGAAGGGCGTGATGAAGTTGATGAGAGCAATTTGTGTAAGTGCTCCGGGGGGAGATTTTGAACTAGTTCAAAGAGAGATCCATCGTCATACTTCAACAATGCTATTCACGAAATTAGCTTATAATGTTTAGAATAACATCAGAGCTGGAAAAATTGGATGCCGTAAGAAGAGGAGGTGAGCCAAGGCTCAACCATGATCCAGATGCTCTGCAGAAGGGCTTGTTAGGGAGGGCTTATTTTCAGAGAATCCCGTGATTTTGAATCAGTGTGATAATTTTGAAGGGAGACAAATACATGAGACTTGTAACTCGCTCAGATTTTGATGGCTTAGCTTGTGCCGTTCTTCTTAAGGAAGCCGGTATAGTGGACGAACGGCAATTTGTACATCCTAAAGATATTCAAGACGGTCTTGTGCAGGTAACCGAAAATGATGTTTTGGCAAATATCCCCTTTGTTGAAGGGTGTGGTTTATGGTTTGATCACCATTCCAGTGAACAAGAAAGGCTTGATTTAAAAGGTCGCTTTAAAGGGGACAGTCGTTCAGCTCCGAGTGCAGCTCGAGTAATATACGATTATTATGGTGGAAAGGAAAAATTCGGGCACTTAGAAGCTATGATGGAAGCTGTTGACAAAGCTGATTCTGCGCAACTTACAGTTGAAGAAATTCTCCACCCCCAAGGGTGGGTATTATTAGCCTTTGTTATGGACCCTCGTACTGGGCTTGGACGTTTCAGAGACTATTCAATTAGTAATTATCAGCTTATGGATGATATGATTGAATATTGCCGCAGAATGTCTATTGAGGAAATCCTGGCTATACCTGATGTTCAAGAACGAGTAGTACGTTACTTTGAACAAAATGAATTGTTTACCCAAATGATCCTTCAGCATACAAAGACTAAAGATAATGCCATTATTACGGATTTAAGAAATGTTGAAACTATTTATAGTGGCAACAGGTTCTTGATTTACTCACTTTATCCAGATCAAAATATTTCCGTTTGGATCATAGACGGGCGAAACAAGCTAAACTGTGTTTTCGCGGTTGGACATAGTATTATTAATCGGACTTCCCAAACTAATGTAGGGTCGCTAATGTTAAAGTATGGTGGAGGAGGTCATAAGGTCGTTGGTACCTGTCAAGTAAATTATGATGATACTGATAAGGTTCTGAATGAATTACTCTCGGTTATTAATAAGGACAAGTGAACTCGTTCAACTAAAGTTGAACATCGAGTCTTCGGTGACGTAAGTCATCCTACGCGCGAAGTATTCGTTGAGGGCCGTGCGCTTCGGCGATACTCTCCACTGGAGACTATCGTCAGTGGAGACTTATGCCGAAGGCGCAGATCCACAGACGAATACTTTCGCGCCGTAGGATGGACTCTACCTCCTTCGCCGCCAAGTGTTTCTATTGGGAAAGGCGGCTCGGCGATACTCTATCCTACGCCGATAAGTATTCCTTTAGGGATCACGGCTTCGGCGATACTCTCCACCGGAGACTATCGTACTGGAGACTCTCGTCACCGAAGCAGAATAAGGTGTACCCACTCCCACTTGTAGAAGTGGGAGTCTTACGATTTGGATAAGGGTTAGTGAAACTAATGAAGAAGGGTGTCTCAAATTAGGTTTTGAGACACCCTTCTTCATCAATATATGATTCGTCCATTGAAACCATCCGAAAGAAATGACAATGATCTTAAAAGATCGTGGTTTCAGGCTATTTATTTGTACCGTGTTGCTTATTAGGTAACTTTTTGCCTGGATTTCCTTTGCCTTGATGCTTTTTATTCTGTTCTGCTTTCTCCTGTGTATCGTGCAGTTTATCTAATTTATCCATCGATTACCCTCCTCGACTATTGAGCCTTGTGTTACTTTAACCAGATATCATTGAAAACATGCGTGTGCTGAATTCTATTCAACTTTGCCAATATCAGGTATAATAATAGGCGAATGATTACTACAAATGTGGAGCGTAAAGCGAAAATGAATGACAACGTTGACGTTCGGAAAAGTACTAGATTAACGTATGGTATGGTAATACAATGTTTGAAATGCATTTCAGAAGGGGAAATTTATAAATATGAGCCTCCCATGGAGATACGGGTTGCGAATATTTCAAGTGAAGGATTGTGTATTTTCACCACTGAAATATTTAAGGACGGTGCAGTACTTGAATTTAATATTGCCTTGGAGAACGAGTTATATAAATCTATTTCCGCAACAATTATATGGAGTATCAAAAATGAGAACTTTTACAAATATGGACTGCATATTAAGAATATAACCGGAAAGTTTAGCCTCCATATTTATAAGATGGAGAGTAGGCTCTCAACGAGTATTTAAGAGAAAACTAAAAGCTCCTGAACCATAATTATTTGGATCAGGGGCTTTTAGGTCTTATAGATATTTTTGTAGATGTCTAAGAAATGCTTAAAGCAAGTAGCGGTGAACTTGTAATAACGTATGATATAATACTCTTGGACAAGAAATAAATGTTTATGGAGTATATATGAATTGTATTGAAATACTTAAGCAACTTCCACAAAGACCTGGTGTCTATATGATGGTCGATGCAAGAGGCAATATAATCTATGTTGGTAAGGCGAAAAACCTCAAGAACAGGGTGTCCCAATATTTTAGAAACCAAAAGGATAGGGCTCCAAATGTTACTGAAATGATCCATAATATTGATACCTTTAAATATATCGTTACAGATACAGAATTGGACGCCTTTATTGAAGAATGTCGTCTTATCAAGGATATAAAACCCAGGTTTAACAAGCAGATGAAGAATGATAAAAAGTATTGTTATTTGAAGATACCGGCTGAACAATACCCCAAGGTCACTCAAGTCAATAAAAAGGATGATGATGGTGCATTATATTTTGGTCCTTTTACCAGTCCTCACCTTGTAGAGACTACAATACAATACCTGAATGATTTCTACCCTATCCGAAAATGTACGAGTCCTAGATTAGCGAAGAAAGTCGAGGGCTGTCTGTTCCGGCAGTTGGGTACTTGTTTAGGTGTTTGTACTGGGCGGGTAAGTCCTGATGAATACGGGGTTCACCTTGGAAGGATATCTCTGCTTTTAAACGGGAATGATATGGCAGCAGTTCAGGAACTCCCAAAAAGGATGGATAAGGCTATCGAAAATCTAAATTTTGAGAAGGCAGCCCAATATAGGGAGTATTATTTAGGGCTTCGCCATGTCATTGGAAAGCAGCAATTAGTTCAATCCTCAAGTAAAAATAGGAATATCTTAGCGGTTGAATTTATGGACACTTCACTTGCAAAATTGTTCCTAATTAAGGGAAATAAGCTTCTTTATAGAAAAGTATTTAATGTAGTAAAGGCAGATAATACAGAGTTGGGGCAGTACCTAAAACAAATTATCAGGGAAAAGTTTAAGAAAGAAAAAAACGATTTCTATAGATTAACACAACATGATATTGATGAAGCGCAAATTATTTACTCCTATCTGAAAAAGAATCGAAAAAGGATCGTTAGTTTCTGGATACCATCTACACGACTAAACAGAGAAACATCTAGTCTGGATGCCACAGTTCTGAGGATAATTAACCGAATTACTTCGGGAATTTCAACTGAAAAGAGGAAATTATGAATAAAGAATCCATTTTTGGATTGACATTTGATCAACTGGTTGAATGGCTGTTAAAATATGGGCATAAAAAGTCTCGGGCCTTACAAGTCTGGGAATGGCTTTATAGGAAGCGGGTGAAGCACTTCTCTGAAATGCTGGATGTCAATAAAGAGTGTCTTCAAGTGTTAGCCGATCATTTTGCCCTGCAATCATTAGTCGAATACTTCAAGCAAGAATCGGCAGATGGAACGATTAAGTTTTTGTTCAAGATCAAGGATGACCATCTGATTGAAACGGTTTTGATGAGACATAAATTTGGTTTGTCGGTTTGTGTCACTACTCAAGTAGGTTGCAACATGGGCTGTAGTTTTTGTGCGAGTGGGTTATTAACTAAAAATCGTGACTTAACCTGTGGCGAAATTGTGGAACAAATTATGAAAGTTCAAGACCATCTGGATCAAGAGCAACAAGGTGAAAAATTGAGTCATGTTGTGGTGATGGGGATTGGCGAACCCTTTGATAATTTTCAAAACGTTATTGACTCCTTGCGAATTATAATAAATCATAAGGGACTTTCTATTGCTGCAAGACATATTACCATATCGACAAGTGGCCTTGCCGATAAGATTTGTGAATTTGCTGATACCAATTTGCGGGTAAACTTAGCGATCTCCTTACACGCGCCAACTAATAAACTTCGAGCACAGATCATGAAAATTAATCGTGCCTTTCCAATAGAAACGTTAATGCAGGCCATTGATTACTATTTGGAGAAAACAAATCGCAGAATTACATTAGAATATATTCTACTGAAAGATCTCAATGACCGTAGAGAACATGCCCTTCAACTGGCTGACTTAATTTGTGATAAGCGACAGCTCGTGAATGTTAACTTAATTCCCTACAATCCAGTCGATGAACATCCTCAATATCAAAGAAGTGAGCACGAGTCGATGCTGGCGTTTTATGATACGTTAAAAAAGCAAGGGATAAATTGTAGTATTCGTCTTGAACACGGGACGGATATTGATGCTGCCTGTGGACAGTTAAGAAGCAAACAAATCAGATAATCTAAGTGTAACAGCGGAAAGATTAATAGCTTAGAATGTTATGGAAGTGGGAAAATGTAATATCAGTACATGGAGGGGCGCCTATGACCTTTATTTATCATAGCAAGTTGTTTAAACAATTGACAGCGGTTATTGGCTTGTTGGTTATCTTAGCTATTGGGATTCCCGGCGCTTTTTCCTTGTTCTATATTACACCCAATGTTGTGGAAGATAGGTACCATAAAGTAATGATTAACGATGTGGATTTTTTAGCCGATAGACTTGATTGGCTCTTGAATAAAAGTCTTGAGGATGTTGAATACTTGTCTAAGAAAATTCAGCTATTCAATTCCGCTATGTTGGATGAAGCGGGAAAGGTAATGGACATATTTGTAAGGAGCAGTGCCATCTTTACTGGGGGGATTGCTACAGACCGGAACGGGCAAATGCAGCTATTCGATAGTTCTCCCCAAGGTATAATAGAGCTAAAACATAAGTTTGATATCAGCGACCGGGATTACATTCAATACCCATTGGCAAAAAATCAAAGTTATCTTTCCGATGTTATTATTACTCACTCCAATCCTTCTCCTGTGATATTTGTCAGCTGCGCAGTGATGGAACATGCTCAAATTTCAGGAGTTTTAGCTTTGAGTATCAACTTGTGGAACGAAAATACTATCTTTCACTCATTAGTTAACGGTTTTCAAGAAAATAAGCAAGGTAATATTTATGTAGTGGATGGGCAAGGAAGAATAGTTTTCCATAAGGATAGAGAGATAGTGGGTCAGACAATTGATCCTAGTATCTTAGCTCAGATTGCTAATGACAAAAAAGGCACGTCATACAATATCCCTACTGAAAAAGGTACTGTAGACATTGCCTATTTATCACTACAGGACTACCTAACAGGGCTGGCAAATCGACGATATTTTGAGCAACAATTTGAGCTAGAGATGGAGCGGGCGTGCCGGATCGGGCATCCCACTAGCCTACTGATGTTAGACATTGATGATTTTAAAGACATTAATGATAAGTTTGGTTTTTAGTATTACTACCGGAAACTTCCCTGGAACAAGGGCATATAGTGGCAGAAAAGATACGCATGAAAATTAGCCAGATCGAGATTGCCAGTAGAAAAGGTGACATTACCTTTACAGTTAGTATTGGGATGGCGGGTACTGAACAGGATGGGAATTTTGGATGTGCTTCCCTTGACAAAGCAGGAGATGAATTATTAAAGCGAGCAGATGGGGCATTATACCAAGCAAAAAGAAAGGGTAAAAATAGAGTCAAAGTATGGGAGCGATCTCACTGGAATTAATCTTCTAGAATTCTTCCATCGGTTGAGATTGTTACAACATTCCAAGGAATCATTTTTCCGCTGTTTGACAAGGCTTTCTTTACAGCTTGAAGAATTCCACCACAGCAGGGGACTTCCATTTTTAAAACTGAGACGCTTTTAATTTCGTGCTGCTTTAGTATAGCTGTCAACTTTTCTGAATAATCAAGGTCATCTAGTTTTGGACAGGCTATTAGAGTAATCTTATTGCGCATGAATGTTTGGTGAATATTCGGGTACGCAAAGGCTGTGCAGTCAGCTGCGATCAGTAAATGAGCGTTATCCAGGTAGGGTGCGTTTAAAGGTACTAATTTTAATTGGCAGGGCCACTGACCAAGCTGAGACTGCGAGTTTTCACTGGAGAGTACAGGGGTGGATTCAGGTTGTTTTTTGGCAAGCAGTTTTGCTTGGCTGCCAGGGCAACCACAAGGAAGAGCTGCTTCGGGCTGTGGCTTGTATTTTTCCATATGCTTCTGGACAGCCACTTCGTCATATTCAACGGTATCCCGTTTCTCAAGGACGATAGCTCCTGTCGGGCACTCAGGCAAACAGTCGCCCAGACCGTCACAATAACTTTCGGAAACAAGACGTGCCTTGCCCTCAATCAGTTGTAGGGCACCTTCGTGACAGGCGGTTACACATAGACCGCAGCCGTTACATTTGTCTGCATCTATTTTTACTATATTTCGTTTCATGCGGAGAACCCCTTTCTAGACGATTTGTTTTAGTAGGTTCATTATATTACAACAAAAGAACTAAGTCGGTATCTGAGGATACAAATAAGGCGGTGATGCATTTGTTTGAAAAATATCTTGAAGAAGTTTCGAAAACAAGTTTATTCCAAGGAATACTAAGCAAAGATATTTCAACCATGCTTAATTGCTTGAAGCCTAGGGTGTGTAGTTATACCCGAAACGATTATATTGTAACTGGTGGGGATGTTTATGAAAGTATTGGTATAGTTCTTAAGGGTTCAGCCACGGTTAGCAAAGAGAATGCTGAAGGGAAAAGGACCGTGATAACACTTCTAAAGCAAGGGGAGATTTTTGGCGAGATAATAGCCTTTTCAAGCCAAATGATCTGGCCGGCAACTGTTCAGGCACATGAGGCTTGTGTAGTACTCTTCTTGCCGAGGGGAAAAATCGTCGGGGAATGCGATAGGATGTGCTCATGGCACAGAATCTTGATTCAAAACTTCTTAAGGATTATATCTGAAAGAGCTTTAATGCTAAACAAGAAGGTAGAATATCTTACTATTAAGAGTATACGTGGAAAAATAAGCACATATTTGTTGGAACAATATAGGAAGAGCGGAGATGTAAATATTACTTTGCCTCTAAATCGTAATGAACTTTCGGATTTTCTCAATGTCTCCCGCCCATCCATGTCAAGAGAAATGAGTAAAATGAGAGAGGAAGGAATTATTGACTTTCATTTGACCTCAGTCAAAATTAAAGATGTACAAGGTTTAAAGCAGATGAGTGTTTTATAATGAGCTCCTTGAATCTTAGGTCTTACTCATAAGCCTATTGTATTAGAGAAAATAGTAAATTCGTTCAGCTAAACCTGAACGTCGGGACTTCGATGACGATAGTCTCCAAAAAGATAAAGAAAATGAGGTAAAAAGGTTACTATGATCAATGTGTATAATCGAAAAACGCAAAAATATGAAGTTGAACAAGTTCCCGGAGAATCGTATATCAATTGGATATATTCCTCCCCCTTGGGAATGAAAATTTTAGAGTTGTTGGTCAAGAAAAAGATTACTTCTAGAATTTTCGGCTATTATTGTGATAGAGCTATCAGTAAACGTAAAATACGTAAGTTTGTGGACGAATATAACATTGATATGAATTGCTTTGAAATACCTGAAAGGGGTTTCCATAGCTTTAATGAATTCTTCTATCGAAAACTGAAAAAGCAAAAGCTTCACTTAGCTTGTGAAAAAAACATTCTCATATCTCCCTGTGATGGGAAAATTTTGGCTTATGAGAACATTGACATAAAAATGCTTATTCAGATAAAAGGAATGACCTATTCATTAGCAGAGCTTATTGGAGATGATTCTATTGCTACGGCCTATGCAGAAGGCAGTTGCTTGATAGTTAGGTTAAGCCCTTCAAATTATCATAGATTCCATTTTGTGGATCAAGGAACATGTAGTCCAACTACAAAGATTAAAGGATTTTACTATTCTGTAAATCCTACTTCGATAAGTCGAATTAGAAAGTTATTCTGTGCAAATAAACGCGAATGGAGCATTCTGCACTCAGAAAATTTTGGGGAGATACTATATGTTGAAGTAGGCGCTACGTTCGTAGGTTCCATCATCCAGACATACAATCCTAATACAAATGTAAAAAAGGGAGATGAAAAAGGTTATTTTAAGTTTGGTGGTTCAACCGTCATATTATTTCTAAAAAAAGACGTATCTAGAATTGACAAAGATATAATCCAGCAAACTTCCAAGGGAATGGAATGTAGTGTAAGAATGGGAGAAAGAATTGGTTCAAATTAAGGATATTATGGCCGAGGATATTCCGTCGGGCTCAAGGTTAATGTGGCAAAGAATAGTTTGAATTTCTTTATTCCGGAAGGATAAAAGGAATCTTGTAGAATATTGAATTTAACATACGCTTTAATCCTTTTGGTAATCGTAAAAGATTGGTAAATTGCTAAATAGTACCTGTAAGTAATAAAATCTTGCTTATAATTTTTTTATTCTTAATTATCTAAATGAAAAAATACTTCTTGACACGCCCTAAGGATGTTTAAGATTTGTGAAAAGATTAATATGACTTCTTCGCAAATTGATGAACTAAATTTATTAGCTAAGCTTCATGATATTGGTAAAATTGCAATTCCAGATAGTATCCTGAATAACAAGGCAAATTAGATGCGGATGAATTTGAAATCATAAAAACTCATACTCAAATTGGTTATAGAATTGCCACAGAATTAGAAGATTTGCGACATGTCGCGTATCAGATATTGTGTCATCATGAAAATTATGATGGTAGTGGATATCCGAATGCACTAAAAGATAATTCTATTCCTTTTTTATCCAGGCTAATAAGAATTGTCGATTCCTTTGATGTTATGATTTCAGGAAGGCCTTACAAAAATTTAATGACAAAACAAGATGCCATTGACGAACTATTAAAATACTCCGGTAAACATTATGATCCTGAGTTAGTAGAGTTGTTTATCGAAGTATATGTAGAGCTCGAAATTGAAGTTTTAACAAATCAAATGGACAAGTGTGATTAACTTTATCCAAATCGTAAGACTCCCACTTCTACAAGTGGGAGTGGTACACCTAATTCTGCTTCGGTGACTATAGTCTCCAGTACGATAGTCTCCGGTGGAGAGTATCGCCGAAGCCGTGATCCCTAAAGGAATACTTATCGGCGTAGGATAGAGTATCGCCGAGCCGCC
>LOEW01000275.1 GCA_001516045.1 Desulfosporosinus sp. BRH_c37 | reverse complement strand
TAGACGTTTTACTAGAAAATAGACTCTGTGCAGTTTTGAGAGAACAGCGATAAAGGATAATTCTTTAATCTTGTTTTCCTCAGAAAACAATTCGAGTTCGAACCTCGCACATCGCGCCTCGAACCTCGAGCAACATCTGGTGATCATGCCGGAGGGGTTCCACCCGTTCCCATCTCGAACACGGAAGTTAAGACCTCCAGGGCCGATAATACTTGGGGCGCAAGCCCCTGGGAACATAGGTCATCGCCAGGTAAACAAGCAAAATGCTATCTCTAACGAGGTAGCATTTTTGTGTTTTGTTGTGGGTCGTATGGGGTCCCACACTGCAGGAGTATGCGTTACCGGGACGCAGTGTGGCGAAAAGCTCGCCTTCGCCACTAAGTCTTCCTTTGTAGTGGGTGGCTCGGCGATACTCTCTACTGGAGACTATCGTGCTTTTCGTGTTCGGGATCCACATTGCTGGAGAATGCGTCATGAGTCGCAATGTGGCGAAAGTCTCATCCGACTTTCGTCACACTGCTGGGAGTATGTGTTATATGTCGCAGTGTGGCGATAGGCTCGTACAAACCCTCTGTTGTACGTCGTAACGGCAAAATGCCCACATGCAAATCTCATTTTTCAGTCTAAAAACTTACTCTTGTAGGTATGAATCGATCAGTTTCCAAGAAATACTTCCGTTGTTAATCTCATACCTCAAAAGCATGTATCCTTCTATATGTCCATCGCTAAAATGCGCAAGTACCCACCTATTAGTAAGAACATGTATGTCGTTCTCACCATAAAAGCCCATTGTGCCACCCAAAACACCCTTGTAGGGAATTAACTCACTATGCGTCTCAAGGTCTGAAACGATGTCTTTCAGTTGACCAGTAAATCCTATAATCTGCAATGCCGACATTGTTGCTTTATCAAAACTGTGTTGTGAATTAATTTTTTCGTTACATTTCTCAATCTCGTTCTTTAATTCCCCTACCTGAGAGGTGTAATCTCCGTTTTGTTGCTGTAGTTTGGTATTGTCGTTAGATAAACTTGTCTGCTTGTGCTCTAAATTACTTAAAATACTTTGAAATTGGAGTACAACAAATAAGAAGACGGCTATAATAATGACCAATGAACCAATCCATAGGATTCGCTCTTTATTTTTCATATGTCCATCCCCTTCTTACAACAATCGCTGCCTGACTTATCCCGCTCCCATATTGAATATAGGTACCTAGTTATGACGTATAACGTCTTGAGTATTGTCGACGCGTCCTAACAACATGCATCATCCTCCAAGTGTCGACAATACTCTGTAAGGCGGAGTGTCCTAACTTCGGAGGATTGCTCCAATCTCTCTAACAATTTACATTATTCTACAATCATGTCACTTAACCTTCTAAATTGGAAAAATTGGGCATAATATATTGAACTGCGATTCGGAAGGTGGTATGATATGGAAAAGGACAAAGATAAAGTTAGTAAGGAGGAGGAAGATATGTTACCTGCTACGCAAGAACCTATCTATAAAACCTCTAAGACAGACGACTTAAAACAACGAGCGGAACTTAGAAAACAGAGAACAGATTTACGACACCAAGCAACAAAAAACGAAGTGCAAAAATACAATGAACTCTTTAAAGATTTAGAAGAAGAAACATATAAAACGATCAAGTGATATAGGGAGAAAGTGCTGTGACAGAGCTTCTTAGGGGTGAGATATATTTTATTAAATTCCCATATACTTTTGATCGAAGATATCCCGACGGAAAGTCGAAGTTCGTTTTAGTTCTTCAAGAAGGTGAATATTTTAAAGATTATGATACAGTTGAGGTTTTATTAATAACGAGCGATGCCGAAAGTTAAGGCTTTCTTACAAATGTCACCATCGAAAAAGGAACTACATTATTAAAAACTGAATCTTATGTTGTTTGCGCACAACCTTATCCCGTAAGAAGAACTTTATTCGACGAAAATAATGTTTGGTGTGCTGGAAAATTGAGCCCTGATAAAATGGATGAAGTTGATGAAGCCATTTACATTGGATTGTGTATGGATCAGCAGAATATGGAATAGAATTCCTTAAGACCGCCCTATTACCGGGGGTCTTTTCTCATTACCCTACGAACATTCATAATCACATTCAAACCGTTCTTAAAGAAGCAGGATGAGAATGCTTGGATAGGACATTTCGCCTAACGTCCCGCGTATTACCGAAGTCTGGTTACTACTTTCATATTCTCTCAGATTTTGGTAATACGCTGTTGTACTAAACCGCTGCGCGGTGGCTTTTTGAGGCTCTAATATATTTAGTTTCATGATATCATCTTTTCAGTTTAATGCTATTAAGAATCTTTGCTTCCATCCCCACGTCCATTGTATCGTCCCTGGCGGGGAACTTTCCAATGATGGACTTCACCTCGTCCATTCTCGTAAGAAGTTCTTTTTCCTGTTAAAGTTATTTCGAAGAAGTTCAGAGGTAAGTTCCTCGACCTTCTAAACAGGCCTATGACAAGGGGGAACTTGCTTTCTTTAATGAGGCTACCAAACTCGCATTAAGAAGCAATTTCCTTTCTCTTGTCGACATTTTATATGACTACAGTTACTAGTCCATGATCGCCGTGAAATTAAATTGTTTCGGAAAACTACCTATTTCGGGGAGGAGGAAAATCTATCCATTTTTAAAAGTTTTACCAGCTATTTATAATATGTATGGAAAATCCTCTATCGTAACGTCTTCACTCAGAAGATTTATACCCGAATAGAAAAGATTGAATCCCCATATAGACCAAGTGTTGCTCTGCAGACGGTTCAGTACAACATGAGATTCATGAGGTTCTGTACTCTGCACTGAATTATTATGTTCCTTTTAGCTATTGACTTTAATCAATGGCTTTTTCTCTATCTAGGAACCTCACAATCTCTAGAAGTTATGCGGAGGGTTCGCGTCTCTTTGATTCCATATTCATTTAACCTCATATCTTCTACAACCCATTACTGCCCGGATAAATATAATAATCAATATTATTAATCCAACAATATAAATTACGTCATCCACGGCTGACATTACATAGGCAAGAATACCTATCAAGATTGCCATTACTCCCATAATAATCAAATTTGACCCTGTCCAGTTTGCAAGCCCCTCTTTGTCTACGGCTTTCTTGAAATAATAGCCCGCCATTTTATAACGACGATGAAGTATTCCACAAATAACTAAGCTTACTCCTATTCCCATAAAGAAATTCGACATAATCCCCACCTCCTGCATTATTTTATGCAACCTATAGCAAAGAAAAATAGGTTCAGCTAAACTTGAGTTAATCCTGAAAATGGATTATCAGTGACCATGAACTAATAATTATGCTAGTTAATCTTAAATGTCCCTACAACGACGACATTTATCTAATATCTAAAAGTTTTTATCTCCATGCTGTATTTTACACCTCAAGATACAACTGTAATTTATTAAACCCAATATAATACTCCGAAACGAACCTTTCGCATAACGTCCCGTGAATTTGCGAAGTCTGGTTATTACATTCATATCCTCTCGGATTTTGCAAATTCGCTGTTCTACGACGTATCGTGCCCCCAGACTCAAACAGCGCCATGGACGGCGCTGCCTTGAATTCACCCAGAATACAATCTACTGCGAAAAATAAGAATTATGTGAACTAAAAGCCACCAAGTACCAGGATCGCAAAAATAGATAAATTCGAAGTTAGACAATATATAAAATAGTGTTTATTTAATTGATTTCATCTTCTTTAGATATTTCATATTTTTTTAAACTAAGTGTGACTTTAAATGAGAAAAATACTAATATTACTATATTAGCAATAAATATTCCTATTTTGATGGCATTATTTTTCGTTTGTGAAAAACAAATTAAAGTAATAATACCTAATAATATTTCTAATAGGCCCATGTATACTAGATTATTTCCTGCAAACGCAGATAACATATCCCTATTATATTTTTTTCTTTCATCTAATCGATTTATCAATTCAATTTTTTTTGTTATTTTTATAAATAACCCAATAAATACAAGAAAACAACCTACTAACATAAATAAATAATAAATAATAAATATCACCCTTTCAAATTTATCATATTGTATTTGACAGCTTATATATGCTTATTCCGAATAACTTCGGGATTACCGAAATTACTTTCGGTTAATCTCCTAAATTCTATGGAAGGGATTTACCACTTTAGTTTACCTTTGTTTTCTTATACTTTACTTATAGTGTCCGATAACAAACGTTATAAACTTTCAATTATCTTACAACTGCGAAGGAATACTATAAATTCTTTTCAACCGCGCCAAGGATGGCGCGTCCTTTGCACGATATGTCGTAGAATGTTCTGTGAATTCCCGAAGTCTGCATACTACATTCATCTATTCTAAGTTTTGAGAACTCCGTTATGTGTAGTGTCCGTGCTCCAAAGAATGGCTATAAATTCCATTCATATCCAGCAAAACCTTCTATATTCAAAAAAATGGACATAATACTTATTGAAACAAGCGTATTGGAGATGGTATGATATGGATAAGAAAAAAATTATGAGGAGATGGATAAAATGCCAATACCTCAGAAAAAAGAGGATACAATCTTCGCTGACTTTGTAAACAAAAACAAAGATATTATCTATAAAATGGCTAAAGCCAACACCGTATTTAATGAAGCCGGTCTTACAGTTATCCCAAAAGATGATCCTTGGCGTGATGAAATAGAATGGGATGAAAAGTACAAAGACCTAAAAAAGAAATGATCATTAGCAATGGCGATGTTTGGCACTTCATCCCACTGATTTTATAAATATCCACGATGCATTCATGCGATACATTTCTCAAAGCAGCCAATAATTGGGGCTCCGAATGGGGTCCCTATTGTTATTTAAGACCTGCCAAACAGCTCTGAAAACGGACATTACACATAACGTCCCGAGGGTTTGCGACGTCGGGTTACTACCCAAAATGTTATCTCCGATGTCTCAAACCCTCTGTTGTACTAAACCGCTGCGCGGTGGCTTTTTGA
>LOEW01000274.1 GCA_001516045.1 Desulfosporosinus sp. BRH_c37 | reverse complement strand
AATGAGTTGCAGTGTGGCGATAAGCTCGTCCGCTTATCGTCTGCAAGAAGGTTAATCCGTGCGAAGACAGTGTCTTCGGGACGTCGGTCCCTTCTCGCCGTCCTGCAAGAAGGTTAATACGTGCAAAGACAGTGTCTTCGGGCTACAGGGACACTTGTCCGTCCTGCAAGAAGGTTAATCCGTGCGAAGACAGTGTCTTCGGGACATCGGATAACGGACAGCTGCATCCAAATAGATATAATTTTCATCCTTTTCTTGCCGCACCATTCCTACAATACCGTTATCTTTGGTTTCCACTAGGAGTTGATGGACAACATGCTGATAAGCGCGCTCATCCCAGGGGTCCAGAAAATCGGAAACCGTATTGAAATAAGTATCTAAGGGGATTTTAAAATAACGATGATAAATTTGTAGTGTTGTATCCGATGAACGCATGTGAATTCCTCCTTCTAAGTTTAGTCTGAGAAAATACTCAATGAAATATGTGTCAGAAAAGAGGAAAGAAGTAGTGTGAATATGAATGAAGAAACCCAATCGAGTTTTCTTCTGAAACGTCACTTGAGTTGGGTAGATCTGGCTATGGTTTTGGGGGGAATTGTTGGCATTTATGTTTTATTAACACTTGGAACGTTATTGCTAATTGAACGTTGGCCACATGAACGCATTTTAATGTATATTAATGCGTTTCTGACCCAGTTATCCTTTGCACTTTTGATATGGACGATAAAGAAAATTCGGCACTGGGAATGGGTGGATATGGGTTGGCATTCTGTGTCCCTTAAAAGAATACTTCCAAAGATCTTAGGATTATATGCCTTAACCTGGAGCATAAATATTAGTTATTCTATTTTTCTCTACCAGCATGGATTGATCCCTCCAGACACAGATATTTATTCCAAGTTATTAGGACATACCACGTGGTATACATTGATCCTGAATTTGGTCTTAGCGGGTTTCTTAGCCCCAATTGTGGAAGAAACGTTATTCAGGGGAGTTGTTTTTGGAAGCCTACAAGCGTACTTCGGAAAATGGACAGCTGCAGTGCTTAGCGCAATGATCTTTTCCGCTCTTCATCTTCAAGCTTACGGATTTTTTCCACGCTTTGTCTTAGGTGTAGTCCTAGTTTACCTTTATGATAAGTACAAATCTCTGTATCCTGCAATTGTGTTACATGGGTTAAACAACATTGTCGCGACACTGATTGCCGCAAATTTACCGATTTAAGTGAAAGGGGCCTCTAGTATGAAGCAAAAACTTAATAACATACAAATTGCAATCGATGGTCCTGCTGGTGCCGGTAAGAGCACGGTGGCAAAACTCATTGCGAAACAATTAAATCTTTTCTATATTGATACTGGTGCTATGTATCGAGCGATTGCTTATAAAGTGCTAAAGAACAAAATTCCTTTAGAAGACGAACATAGCGTATCACAAATTGCTAATACCACGGAGGTCGTTTTAGAGCATTCTGAGGAAAGGACGGTTTGGTGTGATGGGGAGAATGTCACACAGGCGATTAGAAGTCCAGAAATTTCTCGCGCTGTTTCTATTGTTGCGGCTTATGTAGGGGTTAGGGAGCGCTTGGTTGAATTGCAGCGCAGAGAGGCTGAGCGAGGAGGCGTAGTTATGGATGGGCGTGACATAGGTACACATGTTCTGCCGGAAGCCTCTCTCAAAATCTTCTTAACCGCAACTCTACAGGAACGGGCAAATCGCCGTTGGCTGGAGCTCGTGAAAGCGGGGAAAAATGTACTTTTCGAAGAAGTTGCTCAAGATATGCAAAAACGTGATCGACAGGATACTGAGCGAGAAGTTTCTCCACTAGAGCCAGCTCAAGATGCCGTTATTCTTGATACCACGGGTTTGAGCGTGGAAGAAATGGTCGCCAAAATTATAGCGTTGACTTAGGAGGATCGAAGATGACGTTATATGAATTCGCGAAAGTGATGTTTCGCTTCCAGTTTAAGCTGATGGGTTGGAGGATCCAAGGCGTGGAAAATATGCCGACTGAAGGCCCGGTTATTTTAGCGATTAATCATCAAAGCATTTGGGATCCCTTAGTCGCTGCATCTAGTCTGCCGCGTAAAGTCTCCTTTATGGCTAAAGAAGAACTATTCAGTATTCCCGTTTTAGGGAAGATTTTCTCTAAGCTCGGCGCCTTCCCAGTAAAACGGGGTCATGGGGATATGAATGCTATCCGACAGTCCCTGGCAATCTTAAAAGAGGGTCATGTATTAGGTCTCTTTCCTGAAGGGACACGATCCAAGGATGGGGAGATTCAAAAAGGCCTACCGGGAATGGTACTATTGATGGAAAAAAGCAAAGCAGCTGTTGTCCCCATTAAGGTGTTCGGGACACGGCACTTGTTAATAAAAGGCTGGGGAAAGATAGTAGTCGTGGTTGGTAAGCCGATGACCGCTCAAATGTTGCAAGTGCCAGCAGGGGTTGAAAACCGTAGGGGTTGGATTGCCGATCGTATTATGCAGGTTATGCTGGAATTGTCCATTAACAAGTGATTTAATGAACATGGCTTATGATAAACCTTTTTGACTGAGTATTTAAGAGGGGCTGCTTACAAAATGATGTCTAAGGACATCATTTTGTAAGCAGCCCCTTATTATCTCTATAATAATCACAGAATATTTGGAAAGACATCTTGACAATAGCTCAATGATTTTCTATACTTAACACATACCCTGACCGACCGGTCGAACAGTAACACGAAATAATTAAGCCCTCTTTTAAGACAGTCCTGCAAAATCGAATCAGAAATATGGCGATCGATTAGGGATTTGCCTGAATTGAAGGCCAATTTAGCAAGGGAGGTGATGCTAAACTATGGCAATATCTTGAGGTGAGATGTATAGATAATATCTATTTGTCTGACGATTTGGGTAAATGACATAAGAATTGTTTATGCTCAGCTTCACCTTGTGGTATACAATCCGTGTCTATTGACTGATCAAAGGTAAGGATTGATCCCAAAGAAAAAGTAAAATGATTAACCGAGAAAAAATGCTTTACACAGGAAAGTAGGAGTAGCTATGTCCGATATTCATAACATTAATCTAACAAATAACACAGGGAACGAGGAAGTCTTGAAAAAGGCATATTTAACTCGTCAGGAAGTCTTGAAAGTTGCGGCCAGGATGATCCGTAACCACGGTTACCATGGAACCTCGACCAAAATGATTGCGGACGAACTAGGTGTCAGTAAATCAACCTTTTTTCACCACATCAAAAGTAAACAGGACATGCTTTTCGAAATCCTAAACGAGCCCATGCAGAGGGTTTTTCCTGGCTTGCAAGAGATATATTCGCGCCAGATATCCCCAACAGAGAAGTTGAAACTTGCGGTGAGCAACCATATCTTGAGACTCGTTGAGAGTAGTGAAATCGTATCCGTCTTGCTGCAAGAGCGTGATTGTATCAAGCCACCTTATAGTGAGGTCTTAGAGACAGTACGCGATGGGTATGTTAAGATCTTCCACAGTATTATTGAGGAGGGAGTAGCAAGCGGCGAGTTTCAAATTGTTGAACCTAAGATGGCTGTTTTCGCCATTCTCGGTATGTGTAACTGGCTCGTACAATGGTACAACCCAGAAGGTGAAGTTTCTGCTCAAACGATTGTCGAAATGTATTCTGACTTCGCGTTGCGATTAGTTCGACCCTAACCTCCGTAAGGGAAAGTTAAGCCTTTGATAAGATCTCAAATATTCTTTGTTACCAAGAGGTTTGAATTTAAAGTATATCTGATTTTAAAATTTAGTGGATTTAGGAGGTGATCAAGTGTCGTTCGAAACTTTGTTGAGCGAGAAGAATGGTTCGATTGGCATCATTACTTTAAACCGCCCCCAGCAAATGAATGCCTTAAACGTACAGCTATTGGCAGAGCTTAGCGAACTTCTTGATCAGTACGAAAGTGACGGGAACGTAAGTGCGCTGGTGTTGACAGGCAGCGGAAAGGCATTCTGTGCCGGAGGTGACGTCAAGAGCAATACCGAGACAGGCGACGATTACCTTGCAACCTTCCTCAAATTCTCACGTCTTACACGCGAAACGTTGCATAAGATTGAGGTGTTTAAAAAGCCTGTCATTGCAGCTATTGGTGGCGCAGCAATGGGCGGAGGCCTTGAATTGGCCCTTTGCTGCGACTTACGAGTAGCATCAGACAAAGCGAAATTAGGATTGACGGAAACCAAATTAGGAGTCGTACCTGGAGCAGGCGGTACACAGCGCCTACCACGGCTCGTTGGGACGGCATTAGCCAAGCAGCTTGTTTTTACCGGAAACGTTATAACTGGAGATGAAGCTTATCGAATCGGATTGGTCAATGCAGTAGTTCCACGTGAGGAGTGCCTGAACAAGGCAGTGGAGTTAGCCAAAGAAATTTCGAAAAGGGCGCCGCTAGCTGTACAAGCAGCCAAGAAGTGCATCAATATGAGCCAGCAAGTTGATTTAGAATCCGGATTAAATTATGAGGCTGAATGTGTAAAGTTTGTGATGTTAAGCGAAGATCATGCAGAAGGTTTTAAAGCCTTCGCTGAGAAACGCGAGCCAGTGTGGAAAGGCCGCTAAGAAGGGGTCAAATAATATCTTAAGGAGGTTGCTATGGATAGCGAATTAAAGCCAGTAATGGAGGGAATCTTTGAAGTCGGACCGCCTCCAAGATTATGCGGGTCATTATGTCCGGAGTGTAATGAAAAGTTCTTCCCTAAGCCGCCAGTCTGTCCCCACTGCCTAGGGGAAGTACAGGATATAAATCTTTCTACAAAAGGAAAGATTTATACTTACGCAGCGTTGCAGATGGGGGCGATGTACAAATTGCCCGTTCCATGTGCGGTGGGTTGGGTCGATCTTGAGGATGGTCTGCGAATATTCAGCCTGTTCGATCCAGAAAAGGTATCCGAGCTGGACTTTGGCAAAGAGGTTACACTCCAGGTGGGAGCAATTGGTGTCGACAACAACGATCAGTCATGCTTGAGGTACTACTTCACACCCGAAAATGGGGGTGACAAATAATGCGAGATGTCGATATTATTGGTGTAGGACTCACTAGTTTTGGAAAGCACCTTGATAAATCGCTGGTGGATCTGGGTGGTATGGTTGCCATTGAGGCCGTCAAAGAAGCCGGGATCAAGCCATCCGAGGTCAATATTGGCTTCTTCTCCAACATGTTGGCAGGCAGTATATTCACAGATTTTACCATTGGAGAAAATGTATTATGGCAGGCCGGAATCAGTCGAGTTCCGGTGTTTAATATCGAGAACGCCTGTACCTCAGGATCCTCCGCCTTCAATTTAGGCTGGATGTCAGTCGCTTCAGGAGCGTATGACATTGCCATAGTCGTGGGGGCCGAGAAATTAATTGTACCGAACCTCGGCATGATGCAAGCTGGCAAAACGGAGCTTGACACCTTAGAGGGTTTGGTGGTGCCCACTGCTTTTGCCATGCGAGCCAACCTGCACATGAAGACCTACGGTACAACGAAAGAACAACTAGCCATGGTCGCCGTCAAAAACCGGCGCCACGCCGGTCTGAATCCGCGGGCCCAGTTCAGAAAGCCAATAACCATAGAAGAAGTGCTCAATGGTCCTACGATCGCCGATCCCCTGACCAAATTAAGCTGTTGTCCAAATGCTGATGGAGCAGCTGCCATAGTGCTTTGCGTCTCTGACCTGTCAAGGCGCTACAATTCTCGCCCTGTTCGTGTAGCGGCATCAGTGCTGCAGACTGGCAGCTATGAAAATCCGTGCAATTTGGCCGTATGGGATGCAGACCGGCGTGCCAGCCGTATAGCCTACGAGAAGGCCGGATTGGGGCCGAAAGACCTTAGTGTTGTCGAATGTCATGACGCTTTTACAATTTCTGAGATATGCCACTATGAAGGTCTTGGGTTGTGCCCCGAGGGTGAGGGCGGCCGGTTCATAGAATCAGGGGCGACCACTCTTGGCGGAAAGATACCCGTGAATCCCTCAGGGGGATTGCTCTCTAAAGGACATCCTATCGGTGCTACATCTGTGGCGCAGATCGTGGAAGGCTACCGCCAGCTCAGAGGAGAGGCCGGAGACTACCAGGTAGAGGGCGCCAAAGTGTTCATGGCGGAATGCATGGGTGCCGACAAGGCTGGCGATGTTAAAACTTGCACAGTAAACATCCTTAAAATCTAAATAAAACAGGGGAGGTTTGTGAGAATGGATTTTGGTTTATCAGGTAAGAACGTAGTGGTAACTGGTGGGGCTAGGGGTATTGGTCGGGCCATTTGTTTGGGATTAGCAGATGAAGGGGCCAATGTTTCTGTTCTTGATCTGAACATTGAGGGAGCAGAGGAAACCGCTCAGATGATTCGTGAAAAATCTGGCAAATCGACGGCCGTGAAGGTGAGCTTAGCCGATTACGATAGTGTATGTAAGGCCTTCGAGAAGGTTGTTGTAGATTTAGGGACGGTTGACGTGTTGGTTTATTGTGCGGCTATCACTGATAACATGTCGACAATTGAGAAGATGAGCGTGGAGAATTGGAACAGAGAAATAGGCGTCAATCTCTCCGGCGCATTCTACTGCATCAAACAGGTGGGACCTTCTATGGCTAAGCGAAAGTGGGGAAGGATCATTCTTATTTCGTCGAGGGCAGGTTTGGACGGAGGCTTCGGACAGTGCTCGTACTCGTCGAGTAAGGCTGCTCTCTGTGGATTGGCAAAAACCGCAGCCTTGGAGTATGGGCGTTCTGGAGTCACTAGTAATGTTGTCTTCCCGAGTCTGGCTAATACGCCTGCTACTCAAGGTCTCCCAAAAGAAGCAAGGGAGAGTATTATTAAAAGGATTCCGACGCGACGTTTGCAAGAGCCTGATGAATTAGCTTCTATGGTGGCTTTCCTCGCTAGCGAACAAGCACGAAGTGTCAATGGTGCTGAGGTAATGGTTACTGGCGGGATTGAACTGTTCGTGTTCTAACGTTGCCTTTCGAGAAGTTTGAAAGAAGTTCTTCGGACACTTGGAGGAGGATCTATGCTAAGTATTCAGAACATTTACTTCAGGTTACCTTATGAACCTTACAACACAAAAGACGATTCAATTCTCTCAAAGGAAGTAATGTCATCTAAAAAAGGCGCCGAAATAAGTCCTCCCTTTTGCGAAGTGATAGGAACTATTTCAACGCCGATTGTCGGATCCGCAGCTTCACCTAACTGATCCAAGTTTATTTTGACACGACACCCAGCTCTTTTCAAGACTTATAGATAAATTTTCGCAGGAATCTTTGGATCTCATTGTTGGAATTGGGGATAATGTGGATTTATAAGTTGACCTCCGAAATATTTATTATATTTGATTAGATTCTTTCGCGTCCAGCCTACATCATGGCTGAACGCGAAGAACAAATTTTGCATGTTAGCATTAAAAGGTGCAATTAAGTTGGTGTATTCTAGCAAATTACATGGGTTTTGTACTAAAATCAAACTTACATCTCTCAAGGAATTTTGGGCGAAAGGTGAATTGCGATGCTAGAGCATTTTGGACAATTGATTCCTTTACTTAACAGTGCTACCTTTGGTAAAGGCACGATTGCCCTATATGATCGGGAAAAAGTCCTTGTATCAACAAGTGGGACAAAAATTCAATCACCCCTTAAACCTGGTGATAAATTGGTTCCAGAAACCAGTTCTTATCAAGTGATTCATTCGGGTAAGCCGGTTGTGGCTGAAATGGGTGCTCATATTATCGGCATCCCCTATTTTGCTGTTGCTTATCCTATAATTATCAATAATGAGGTTATAGGTGGATTGACGGTCATAATTCCAACTGAAATTAGTCATATAAGTGAAGACCTTATTAAAACTTCCAGTTCACTTACCACCTCTTTAGAGCAAATTTCAGCAGCTATCCAGAATATTGCTGTCTCGGCTCAAAACTTAGCTAACGCTGGACAAACCGTTTCCCAATCTTCGCAAGATATTCATCAAAAGGCCGAGGAGACTGAGAAAGTTGTTCGTTATATTGATTCTGTAGCAACCAACTCCAAACTCTTAGGGTTAAATGCCTCTATTGAAGCCGCTCGGGCAGGAGAAGCCGGTCGTGGTTTTGGGGTAGTAGCCAATGAAATCCAAAAGATGGCTGTCTCTAGTGCGGGTTCAGCTAACGAGATCCGTAATATTGTCCAAGGCATTCGAAGTTTAATCGGTGGAATGGTTGATGAACTTAGTAAGTTTAGCGGACATACTCAAGAGGTTTCTGCGACCATTGAGGAAATTAGCGCGTCAATTTCATCTTTGCTTGAGGTTTCTCAACGACTAAACGATTTAGCAAAAAAGATTTAGTATTTGACATTTATTTTCCTGCGAAAAGTATCATTTTGCGATTTTAGAAACTAGATTTAGTGGTTTCCATTAGTTAAGTTACGATACAGCTTGGTTAAGGTGAAAATAGGGGTTTTTGAAGTGAAATCAAATTTACAATATCAGAATATTTAGTAAAAACAATCGGGGTTGTTTAGAAGACAAAGTAGCGAGATATATGATTTATCGGATCTCCTTATTCCTCAGGTATTCCCTATTCAATAATAATATCGGAGGTGGAATATTTTGGACTTCACATTAACTGAAGAACAAAAGTTATTAAAGAAAAACATCGGAGACTTCGCGCGGCGAGAGTTAGCGCCATTAGTGCGAGAGATTGATGAAAAGGAAGGCTTTTCTTGGGAAATTTGGCACAAGCTTGCATCAATAGGCCTTCCAGGTTTAGCCGGTCCCGAAGAATACGGAGGAGCGGGTGTGGACAGCTTGCTTACTCAAACCATGGTCATCGAGGAGATAGCAAGGCATGATTTTTCATCTGCAGCAAATGTCGTCTCCAATTGGTCGATTATGAATTTACTCACTGTCGGTAATGAAGGACAGAAAGATCGATATCTAAGACCTCTCTGCATAGGCGAAGCGGTGGGTGCCTTCGCCCAAACCGAACCCAACGCTGGCTCAGATGTTGCTTCGATGCGTGCCACTGCTCGCCTAGTAGATGGGCACTACATCATAAACGGTGAGAAGGTCTTCATCACGCAAGCTGGAGAGGCGGAGTTCACCATAGTAATGGCTCGGACCAGCAATGAGAAGGGTACCAACGGCATAAGTGCCTTGTTAGTCGATAAAGACGCGCCTGGTTTCATTCTCGGAAAAAAAGAAGCTAAACTCGGCTTCAGAGGCTCGACTACTCGATCACTAGCTTTTGATGATTGCCGCATCCCAGCCTCCAACCTATTAGGAGAAGAGGGAAAGGGCTTCAAGACGGCTATGAAGATGCTAACGGGTGGCCGAGTGATTACAGCAGCCCAAGCACTCGGCCAGGCGCAGGCGGCACTAGACGCCTCGGTCAATTATGCCAAGGAGCGTCCTCAGTTCGGTAAGCCCATTGGGAGCTTCCAACTCATCCAGGGAATGCTGGCGGACATGGCCGTGCAGATCGAGTCGGCTCGGCTTTTGACTTACTATGCTGCTTGGCTGAAGGACAACGATCAACCCTTCAATATCTACGCTTCTATGGCCAAGACCCTTGCTACTGATGTGGCGATGAAGGCTGCTGTAGACGCTGTACAGATTTTTGGGGGCTATGGATTCATGCGCGACTATCCAGTCGAGAAAATTATGCGTAACGTCAAGATTACACAGATCTACGAAGGGACGAATCAAATCCAACGGTTGATAATTGCGCGCGAACTGCTTGGAGAAAAGGGATCATTTAGAGAAATGTATGGCCATAACAAAACATAGATTCTAGCAGGATTTGTGTTCAAAGGTTAATATAATTTTTCATAACTGCCTTTTACCCAAGGATTTTGAAAAAATTGGTTGGAGGAATTAATAATGCCAAAAATATTAAGTTTAATGCCAAAAATCTATTTCAAAGATCCAGGTACCTTGGCGACTTTAGAATCGTTTAAAGAAGAGCTTGCTTTTTCTACAGACTATGAACCCAGTCAAATTATCGCCGCGGCTAAAGATGCTACCTGTTTGCTATGCCCAGCCCCTTATCCAATTATTTCTGAGGAAGTTATGAAGGCCTTGCCCAATTTAAAATTAATCCAGACAGCAGGTGCCGGTTACGACAAGATCGATATAGCAGCGGCAGCTAAGGCTGGAATCCCTGTTGCCAATACACCGGGAATAAATACGCTAGCGGTTGCGGAACTCGCTTTAGCAGCCATAATTGTTCTGCGACGGGGGTTTGTCTATGCTGATCGGGAGATCAAAAGTGGTCACTACCAGCCAGCTAGGGAAAAGCTTTTGGCACAGGGAATGTCGGAAGTCAACGGGAGTCGCTGGGGGATCATTGGTCTGGGCAAGATTGGGGCAAAATTAGCTGAAGCTGGAAAAGTCCTTGGTGCCGAAATTAATTATTATGACTCGTACCGTAGAACGGAAGCAGAAGAGCAGCAACTTGGGGTTAATTTCCGGAGTTTGGCAGAAATACTGAGAACCAGCGACGTTATTATTATCTGTGTGGCTATGACTGCAGAAACCAAGGGGTTGATCGGATCCCACGAAATGAAAATGATGAAACAAGGAACTATCTTAATCAACACAGCCCGGGGCGGGATCGTTGACGATACAGCGCTGGCGGAAAGTCTTGCTCAGGGACATTTAGGAGGGGCGGCTCTGGACACCTTTGAAATGGAGCCACTCCCAGCAGATCATCCCCTATTAACTTTACCGGAAGAAGTAAAGGATCGGCTTTTTCTTACTCCCCATTTAGCTGG
>LOEW01000273.1 GCA_001516045.1 Desulfosporosinus sp. BRH_c37 | reverse complement strand
ACCGAAGACTCGATGTTCAACTTTAGTTGAACGAGTTCACTGAATCTACTGAGGTTATGCGGTTACCCCAGGGAATTTAAGGGGATGAGCAGGATGAAATTAGGGAAAGAAAATTGGGATGTAATAATTGTCGGAACAGGTCCTTCAGGGGCTTGCCTTGCCCTAGAAATCGTTAGACAGCACAAAAAAGTTTTGCTTCTGGAAAAAGGGCGGGCAGACATTTCTATTAACATACCCAAAATGCTTAAAAACAAAGAAATGATGTTCATCGGCAACGGCAAGACCCTTGTGAGGGGGATCCGGACCGGAGGTACATCAGTACTGTACTACGGAACGTCTTATGCTCCCCCGGCGGGGCTGTTCGCTAAATTTGGAATTGATTTGTCCAGTGAAGTAGAAGAACTGAAAAGAGAACTGCCCTTAGCTCCCCTGAAAGATGAGTTAATCGGTCCAACCGCCCAAAAGATCAGGGATAGCGCGCTTAACCTGGGTTATGCGTGGGGAAAGTTGGACAAGTTCATTTACCAGGACCTGTGTGCTCCAGGGTATTTTCCCTATGAGGCCCAGTGGAATGCTATTCGATATGTAAATGATGCAGTTGAATTAGGAGCGGTGCTGTTAACCTGCTCAGAAGTTACCCGGGTTATTGTGAACGGGAAAAAGGCAGTGGGTGTTGAAGCCACAGTACAGGGTGAACGCCACAAACTATATGCCTCCAAAATTGTGCTCTCTGCTGGAGGGCTCGGAACAGCCCAGATTCTTCAAGCCAGTGCAATCAATAAAGCCGGTGATGGATTTTTCTGTGATCCCATCACGATTGTGCAGGGACTGACAGAAGGCATCGAGGCTGGTAACGAAATACCTATGGCTGCTGGGATGATTTTTGAAAAAGAAGGCTTTGTTCTCACTGACCTTACCCTGCCCAAACTGGTTTATCAATTGTTTAGTGTCCAGGCACTACGACCGAACCGAGTTTGGCAACACGGAAGAACCATGGGGATTATGGTTAAAGTGAGAGATGGTATTGGCGGTAGCATCAAACGGAGGAAAGTGCATAAGGTCTTTAGCGAGGCTGACAAATTGAAGATGCAGCAAGGAGAGGGCAAGGCCAGAGAAATATTGCAACATGCCGGAGCCAAAAGGTTATACAATACCGTCTGGACTTCAGCCCACCCTGGCGGTTCGGCAAGGATCGGGGAAGTTGTTGACCCCAACTTAAAGAGCGAGTATGACAACTTATATGTCTGTGATTGTTCAGTAATCCCGACGGAATGGGGCTTACCGCCTACCCTTACCGTGTTGGCATTAGCAAAACGCTTGGCAAAGCACTTGTTATAATAGGAACCCCAGTATATGTAACGTATGTCCATCAATATCAATACAAGGTCAATTCGAGCTCTGCAGATTTATTTGGGACAGGTGGTGAAACATATTCCTATAGACTAAGGAATATGCCTTAAACAGATGGATATCTTAGCGTAATTGTGATAAAATTATTTCTTAGATACCTCTTAGAAGCCTATGAGCGTAAGCTTTTTGAAAGTGAAATTTACTTAAAATTAAAAGAAGCAGAACTGGAAGCGAAATCTACTGATGTGCGCTATTCGCACGAAGAAATATTTTTGGATTTGAGAACAAGCCTTGCCGATAAGGTAGGGAAGGATAATGTATAAGCTGAAATATTTACCTTTGGCACAAAAGGATTTAAAAGGCATTATAAGTTACATTGCCGATATCCTTAAAGCGCCAGAGGCAGCAATGGATTTGGTTGAAGCACTTGATAATTCTATATATCGCCTTCAACAATTTCCTTATTCTTGCAAAGTATTTCAACTAATACGACCGCTTGAAGCTGAATACAGAATATTGAATGTAAAAAACTATCTTGTATTCTATGTCGTGAGAGAATACAAGGTAGAAATACACAGGGTTATTTATTTCGAAGATGGATATAAAAAACCTAATTTAAATAGTCGGCTGTCATGAAACAGAATCCTAGCATATTTTTCAATGAAATAGGGATTTTCTGATAATACTCTCAATATGATGTTATGGACAATGCCCATAAAGGATAACGCATTGAAAGCTCAAATAACACCGTGAAATGTTATTTGAGCTTTTTTCACAGAGCGTGGTAGTTTTAATTGCTTGACAGATTACTTGTGACAACTTATGATAATAGATGGGGTTGTCTGGAGAGCCTAGTACTTATATTCACTAATTCTTCTTATATCATAAAACCAATAAAGAAGGAGGAACTATATAATGGAAGATTTCGAATTGGTACAATTTGAAGAAAGAATGCTAGATGATCTAAGTAACATAACGGTAATGAAGGGCTCTATAAATCCCGAGCTTTATAGCAAATATGCAGTTAAACGGGGACTCCGTGATCAAGACGGAAGAGGTGTGCTCGTTGGTCTAACAGAAATTGGCGAGGTTCATTCTTATATTATTGATGAAGGGGAAATGGTACCTGTTCCTGGCCGCTTAATTTATCGCGGATTAGACATCAGTGATCTCACTAGGGGTTTCATGGAGGATAAACGATTTGGGTTTGAGGAGACTGTTTATTTGCTGCTCTTTGGCAAACTCCCAGATAAGAAGTCACTTAAGGATTTTGAACAGTTACTTTCTTATTATCAGAAGCTGCCGGAGGATTTCGCTCGTGATATGATTTTGAAGGCACCCAGTAAAGATATCATGAATGGGTTAGCAAGGAGTGTCTTGGCCCTGTACTCTTTTGATGATAATCCTGATGATTCTTCCATCAAGAATGTCCTAAAACAATGTATCAAGCTGATTGCCTCATTCCCCTCCTTAGCGGTCTACAGTTACCAAGCCTACACCCATTACCATGGAAATAAAAGCTTGTTCATTCATAGCCCGCAGCCAGAATTAAGTTTAGCTGAGAACATTCTTTACATGCTGAGGCCGAGTAGTAAATATACGGAGCTGGAGGCAAAACTTCTTGATCTCGCGCTAGTGCTTCATGCCGAACATGGAGGGGGTAATAATTCAACCTTTGTTACCCATGTAGTAACCTCTACCGGTACTGATACCTACTCTACTATAGCTGCTGCTTTAGGCTCACTCAAGGGGCCGAAGCATGGAGGAGCTAATCATAGGGTTATTGGAATGTTTGCGGATATCAAAGACAAGGTAAAGGATTGGGAGGACGATGAAGAGGTAGCGAGCTACCTTTCCCAGATCCTTAATAGAGATGCATTTGATCGATCAGGTCTAATTTATGGAATTGGCCACGCCGTCTACTCTATATCGGACCCTAGGGCGGTTATTCTTAAACATTATGCTTCTAGGCTTGCCCAAGAAAAGGGATTAGAAAACGAATTCAATCTCTACGCTAAAGTTGAAAAACTTGCTCCCGAGGTTATTGCCCAAAATATGAAAATATACAAAGGTGTAAGTGCCAATGTCGATTTCTATTCAGGGTTTGTCTACCAAATGCTAAACCTTCCCATAGAGATGTTCACACCGATTTTTGCCCTCGCCAGAGTTGCGGGCTGGAGTGCTCATCGCATAGAAGAAATCGTCAATGTCGGAAAAATCATTAGACCTGCCTACAAAAGTGTAGTACCCAGACAAACTTACGTCGCCCTAAACGATAGAGGGTAAGGAACGAGTTCACTCTATCATGACTATTAACTCGCTACACTGGATTCCACTTTTCCATGCCCAGCGTTTTTTCCATGCAAGAGATAATATAAAAGCATACATGCGAACGTTACAATTGCCATGCCTATATACATTCCTCTGTAACCGGTGAAAGGAATAAATAAGCCTAATATGAACGGTCCAATTCCAGTCCCTAGGTCTAAGAATATGTAAAAGGTAGAATTCGCTAATCCCAGACGGTGCGGCGGAGTTACCTTAACGGAAATGGCTTGGCCACTTGACTGTACGACTCCGAATCCGAAACCAATTAAAGCTCCTGCAAATAAAAGAGTATACCCATGATGGGCTTGACTAAGGATAAGCATCCCGATCATATAGATTATTATTGCGGGGTACATTGTAATATTTTCACCCTTCGAGTCAAACAATCGACCGGTAAATGGCCTGGAAAATAGGATGACTGTTGCGAATACGATAAAGAAGAAACTGGCAGCGTTCACTAGATGAATTTCTTTTGAATAAGCTGAAAGGAAGGACAGGATACTTGAATAACAAAAGTAAATAACCGCACAAACTAAAGAAATTGGAATCGTCTTAGGTTCAAAAAAGTTGGTTAATTTAAATCCCCTTATCTCCTTCAGATATTCTTTGGATAATTCTATTTCAGGGATATATAGAAATAACGCTGAACCCAGGCTGATTGATGCATAAATTGCACAAGCAATGAAAATCGTAGTGTAGCTCCCATGTTGGCTGATGAACATGCCTAAGAAGGGCCCGATAGCTGTTGCAAGCGTGACACTCAACATGTAATAACCGATCCCTTCTCCGCGTCGTTCCTTAGGAATAATACTCGTAACGATTGTCCCTATGGCTGTGCTACTAATACCAAATGCTGTACCATGAAGAAACCGAACAATAAACAGAGACTGGATATCATTAATTGCAAAATATAATAACGTCATAATTAAACTTAAAATTAATCCAGAATAGAGCATCTTCTTTCGACCAATTCGTTCGATCCAGTTCCCAGCGAACAGACGTGCAAAAAGTGCACCAATCACATAGATGCTGGATGCGAGGCCCGCTTCACTTGGCGATGAATCAAAATTATCCATTGCAAATACAGACATAATTATCATTAATATATAAAAGTTTAAGGCTATAAAAAAGTTGACAAAGGCAAGGATTAAAAAATCCTTAGTCCATAATTTGGGTTGAGTCATTCTGTACTACCCCTCCTTGTGAATATAGCTATATGTTATAGCTATGGAAATGCATTGGCAAGGGATTTATCAACAATTGTATCACACCTGAACTAAATAATTACAGGGCTATCCGGCAATGGATAGCCCTGTAATTATTTAGTTAATCAGTCAACAAACCTCTTACTATCTTGGCTAAAGCTAGTGACGAAGTTAAGCCAGGCGATTCAATGCCGATTAGATTTATTAACCCCTGAAATCCACGTTCAATTTCATGACATACAATAAAATCACAGAAGGAATCACCGGGGGCCTGAATTTTCGGTCTGATACCGGCCATATCTGGACACAAATCTGTATATTTTAGAAATGGCATGTATGTATTGATGGCATCGTAAAACTCTTGGGCATGATCTTCATTCACATCATAATCTAACTTTTCTATATAGAAAGCATTTGGACCAAACCTCAATCGGCCATCCAGTGTTTTGGTAGCATGAATTCCCAAGCCCTTTAATTCCTTTAATGGAGGCGGATAGATTAATCGTGACACTAAAGCTGATTTGGCATTTGATACACAAAAATATTCACCCTTACAGGGGTATATACGGTAACCGATTTCATCAATATTAACTCCCAAAAAAGAAACTATTTGATCGGAATTTAATCCTGCGCAGTTAATTAACCAGCGACAATGAATTGATTCAAGTTGGCCTGCTGGATTACGGTAAGTCACACAATATCCATTTTCTTTTGAATCGATTCCCATTACTTCATGATTGTAGGCAACTATTGCACCTTGTTCTAGTGCCAACCATTCAAGTCTTAACATCAATTTGTGTGAATCAATAATCCCGGTTGAGGGAGATAATATTGCCGCGACAGCTTTTATATTTGGTTCTAATTTTGTAATCTGATCTTTATCCAATAGTTCTAAATCTTTAACTCCGTTCATTCGCCCTTGGTCCAAAATTGATTCTAATGATGAGATTTCTTTCTCATTACGAGCAATAATTAATTTCCCAATTCGTTTATGTGGAATTTCCCATTCCCGACAAAACTGATAAAGGCGTTGGTTACCCTCGACACACATTTTTGCTTTGAGGCTTCCTGTTGGGTAATAAATACCGGAATGGATCACTTCACTGTTACGGCTGGAGGTTTCTTGTCCAAAATTACTATGCCGTTCAAGCAAGACTAAAGACATTTCATTAAATTGCTTAGATAATTCTGCGGCAACGGCTAAGCCAACAACTCCAGCTCCTATAATTAGTACATCAACCTTTTCCACTGTTTATTGTTACCTTTCATTTATTTTAAACATGTCAAACATATAGTACGATAACCATATATGTCAAGCTAGGTGTCGGGTTACTTTGGGGATAGCGATGCGGATGCGGCCGGCGAATATGTCTTGTTATACTTTATTGTCTTGTAAGCAAATCCCTTCCTAATATCGTACCATCTTTACCACTTTGGGTGAAAGTTATGAGCAAGGTAGACTCCAATCTAATTGATGGATCATCTCAGAAGGAGATTGTTAAAAAAGGAAAATGAATTATACTAACGAATAGTTAAACATGACTGTTAAGAATTTACGCAAACAGTTCGCATTTCTCGCTATCCTTGGCTATAGGGACACTCGGCCATTCAAGGCCGGCGCTTGGCGCCAGCCAAGTTTTCTTTACAAACTAGCCTGCGATAAGACAATTGCAATACAACAATGATCGAGAAGAGGCCCAAAGACGAGAGGAGAAGAATTCACTACATGAGGAAAACCAAAAAAGCCTTAGCAATATTAGCTATTGCAGGTATGGCGTTGACAATGATCCCTTTTAATGTATTTGCTACTGGAACGGCCCCAACTCGCTTAGCGGGTACAACCGCTGAGCAAACCGCTGTAAAAATCGCCGATCAAACAGGCTGGACAGGAACCGCGATTCTTGCTTCCTCAGCTTCTTATGGTATGGTTGATGCACTGACATCCGGTCCGCTCGCTTCCTACCTAAAAGCTCCTATCCTTCTGACCGGAGCAGGAAAGGTCCTTGACCCAGCCACCAAAGCTGAACTTGTTAAACTTGCAGTCACGAAAGTTTATGTGACCAGTGGAACCGCAGTTATCAGCCAAGCAGTCCTCGATGAGTTGAACGATATGAAAATTACTGTTGTACCCCTTGGTGGAGTTGACCGTTTCGAAACATCGGTTAAAATTGCCAAAGAAATGCTTGACCTCGGCGCGCCGGTGACCAAGGTTGCTGTCGCTTATGGCTTGCTGATCCAAGATGCGCTCTCTATCGCATCAATTGCTTCCAATGCCAGTGAACCAATTCTCTTAACTAACAAGGCTGGACTTTCTGCTAGTGCCCAAACATTCTTGAAAACCAACCCAAGCATTACGGCCTCGGATGTTATTGGTGGAACAGGCGTCATTTATGATTCTGTATTAGCTCAACTTCCAACACCAGCTCGCCACTTCGGAATCACGGCTTATGATACGAATGAGCAAGTCATTAAAGACTTCGCTACTACCCTGGAGTTTGAGCAGGTATACTTGGCTAATGGCGTAACTGGTATTGATGCACTCTCCGGTGCACCACTTGCTGCTCAAACTAAGTCCGCAATTGTTCTCACAGACGGTGTTACGTTTCCTGCAGCAGGTGCCTTCGTGAAAGGTAAAATGTCTGCTAACAGTGTTGTAACAGCCCTTGGTGGCGAAGCTGTAGTTACTGAGAGTCAACGTAATCTTAGCGTTGGTACAATTGATACAAGTGCTCAAACCGCAATAGTTGGTAAGAAAATTGAGGATATGGCCAATAAATATGATATTCCTCCCGTACTACTCAAAGCTATTGCCTGGATGGAGAGCGGATGGAAACAATATAAACTGGATCCAACGACCGGACTACCTTTAACAGATCAACCTTTTATTTCTAACGATGGTGGCATTGGAATTATGCAAATCTCCGAAGCCAATTATCCCGAATATGACGTGGCTAAATTGAAAAGTGATCTTGATTATAACCTTGAAGCGGGTTGCCAAATCCTCAATAATAAGTGGCGAGCTTACCCCAAGATTGGAGACGGAAATCGCAATGTTTTAGAAAATTGGTATTTTGCCGTATGGGGCTACAATGCTTGGACTGAGCAAAATAACCCTAATTACTTTACGGGTGCAGATGCCTATCAGGATAAGGTGTTTGGCCTTTTGGGACAGAAATACAATAGCGCGATTACGTTCGCCCCGGGTGCAACAAAACTTTCGAAATCCCTTTTGCCTCCTGCAAATCCTCCCAGCCTCTCCAGTTGCTGGAGTACGCCGACTCTCGTGCATATAGGGGATCTGGCGTTCGATCCAGAATCGTTGATTACTAATGGGGATTACTGGTACAATTTTCACATTGATCTACAACCCAGGGGCGATTATTACGTGCAAGGCTTAGGATTTTATATTACTGCCTATAATAGCCCGTTGGTCACGGTCGCAGATAAGACGATTGTCTCGCAGAAAATCCTCAGTTCTTATGACAAACTCTTAGGTGAAGCGGATGCTTTTGCCCTTGAGAATATAAATACATCGTACGCGACTGCGGCAAAATACTACTGGACTGTTTTACAGGGGCCGAGCATAGATCCTAAAATCACAGACCGAGCTAGAATCGGCTATCAGAGTGCTTTAGCTCAAGCAATTTAATAAAAGCTGTCCTAATTAGGCCCCCCGTAAGGTGGGTCTGATTAGTATATTATAGGTTATGAAAAGTCATAAATGAATAAATAAATTATAACCTCCATATAGACAGTCATCTATATGGAGGTTATAATGAGGATATAGAGAAGTATCTATATCTGCTTCCAAAATGATACTGGAGTGATTATATGAAGTATGGTTACGCAGAATATGTTTTGTTATTTAAGGCAATAGCAGATCAGACACGCCTAAAAATAGTAGATTTACTTTCTTGCGGCGAAATGTGTGCTTGTCAACTATTAGATAATTTCAAATTTACTCAACCAACCTTGTCATATCATATGAAGATACTATGTGAAAGCGGGATTGTAAATGGAAGGCGTGAAGGGGCGTGGATGTATTATTGTATCAATAGTGCCGTAATAGAAAATATCTCTGAGTTTTTATCCGAGATTAAATCGAATAAGGACAGATGTATAAGCAAGTGTAATGATAATTGTAATTGCAAGTAGTTAACCTTGGGACAGTTTTGATTTCGTATTAGCCATTATCGTAATAGTTTCTGTTCTTGGAATAGGAACATAGAAGAGAGGTGTAGAGGTAATATGCAAATATCCACCAGAGAACTGAAAGTCATTCAAACGTCAGCTGAATTAACATTTAGCGATCGATTAGGGACTTGGAAAGCCCGTTGGGGAATTAATAGAATGCACTATAACGTGGAACCTGGTCTTTATAGTGTAGGAAAACCAGATAGCAATTCTCCTGTCCTGGTTTCAGCCAATTATAAAATGAGCTTTGATAGCTTAAGAAAAGAATTAGATGGGGTAGATGCCTGGATTATAGTACTTGATACCAAGGGCATCAATGTATGGTGTGCTGCCGGTAAGGGAACATTTGGGACCCAAGAGCTTGTAAACCGTATTGCTATAGTACAATTGGAGAAGTTTGTCTCTCATAGAACCGTTATAGTACCACAATTGGGGGCACCCGGTATAAGTGCTCATGAAGTTACAAAGTTTTCTGGCTTCAAAGTGGTTTATGGACCAGTGAAGGCTAAGGACCTCAAGGAATTTTTCAAGTTGGGAATGAAAGCTACTGCAGAAATGCGGACGGTCAAGTTTAGTGCCTATGATCGCCTGGTTTTGACTCCAGTTGAATTAGTCGGCACTTTTAAAGTTTCCTTGATGATTTTTGGCGTACTCTTTTTGTTAAATCTCCTTGGTATTGGGCCTTTCGGAATCGTTGATTTTTACGCCTATATTGGCGCAATCATTGTAGGAGGTGTTTTAACTCCAGTCTTACTGCCGTGGGTACCAGGCAGAGCTTTTGCGTGGAAAGGTTGGTTATTGGGATTTATTTGGGCTGTCTTCGTTAACCTGCTTAATGGCTGGAATGGATGGACAGCTGTTCCTCAGTATAGTATCTTAAGAGCTCTGGGGTATATATTCATTCTTCCTTCCGTATCTGCTTATTTAGCAATGAACTTTACTGGTGCTTCAACGTTCACTTCCTTTTCCGGTGTCTTGAAAGAGATGAAAATAGCAGTTCCTGCGATAATGATCTCGATCATCTTGGGTGTAGTTCTGATTTCAGTTAACAGCTTTATTAAACTCTAAAGAGGTGTATTTATGAAGAATCGATATTTAAAAAATGTTTCTACGTTGAAACTGAAGTCTGAGCAATGTACGGGCTGTGGCAGGTGCCTTGAAGTTTGTCCGCATAATGTCTTTCTCATCGAAGACAGAAAATCGGTCATTGTTGATAAAGATAGCTGTATGGAATGCGGTGCATGCGTTAAAAACTGTCCGTTTAATGCTATAGAAGTTAAGCCCGGTGTTGGTTGTGCCTACGCTATCATTATGGGCTGGTTGACTGGATCGGAACCGAGCTGCGATTGTTCGGGTGGCAGCGGAGGCAGTTGTTGCTAGGCATTAGGTCCTAGCCCAGCGCAACTATCCTACTCATTAGGCTCTCATCTACAGGTGGGTGCCTTTTTGTATTCGGGTAAGGAATAAAATAATGGATAACGAAAAGTTTCCGACCTGCACTTATACTTAGGCACGCCAAAGTCTTAATGTCAGCAAAACAATCTCCGTTTAATCAACCGCCGCTTAAATCAAGCTATCGGGGTTGCTCTAATCGTTGGCGCACCCAGTACTATTTTGCTGTATCTGTATGCGTCTGAATTAATGACGGTGATCTACCACGCGCCGACAGCAGCGCCATTGCTAAAATTGATTTCGCCATTTTTCTTGTTGAATTATCTCCAGTCTCCACTCCAGTCAGTTTTAATCGGAATAGGGCAAGCGAAGACCGCGATGATCAACAATATCATAGCCAAATGCACCACCGTTGCACTTATTTACCCGTTGGCCTCAAATCCAAAGTTAGGAATCAATGGCGTAATCTTAGCCATTAGTATGGGTGTTATTTTGGGAACGATCTTACAATACTTTTCCGTTATGAAACTAATTGGTTTTGCTCTGGACATCCGGAATATTATCATGATTTTAGTAGCTGGAATCACGATGGGATACATTGGTAGGATGTTGCTTACTCCTCTCAATAATTTAACGTCCAAATTGGGGATTGCAATGTTGCTAGGAATCTCGTTGTCAGTAGTTGTCTATGTAGGATTATTGGTTTTATTGAGGGTGATTCCCCAGAACAATATTGAAAGAATTCCTTTGATAGGTAGGATGCTGGCCTTGTTATTTCCAAAGTAATAAGATAGTGTCAAACACACAAAAAAAATAAGCGATAATTTATCGCTTACTTTTTACTAACCCGTATGTTCACTTTACCCGACTTTGGCAAAATGCTTACTGAATCTACTCGTAAGACGGGATTTCTTACGAGCTGCTAGGTTCTTATGAATCAAACCCTTGGAGGAGGCTTTATCCAAAGCACGAGTAGCCTTTTTCAAAGCGAGTGCTGCAGTCTCGGAATCCGTTGTGATTGATTCTTCAAAACGACGAATAGTCGTCCGTAAGAAAGATTTCGCAGCAGCATTCTTTATCATGCGAGCTTTTCCCAACTCAACTCTTTTGATGGCGGATTTAATGTTTGGCACTAATAGTCACCCCCTTTGGTTATTGATACTCCTTTTGTTAGACAAATTACATTTTAACATTAGCTTGAGGATTAATCAAGGAAAATCAATATATAAATGAAATTTAATAAAAATTTGTTTTTCTGTTTAAACTAAGCTAGTAGTTTAGGAACGCTTTAGAAATAAAGTGGAATTGAAACAAAATGATTGGAGGGTACAAATAATGTTAGGAATGATCGTACGGTTTGTTGTTTCAGCTCTGGTTTTACTTTTGGTAAGTTATATTGTCCCGGGACTTCGAGTGAATGGTTTTACCGGAGCTTTGATCGCCGCTGTGGTAATCTCCGTACTGGGCTATGCAGTTGAAAAGGTTTTCGGCGACAAAATTACACGGACGGGACGGGGAGCGGTTGGATTTGTTACGGCCGCAGTGGTAATTTACTTCAGTCAGTTTATTGTTCCTGGTTACATTACTGTTTCCATAATTGGCGCTTTACTGGCCTCACTAGTCATCGGGATTGTCGATAGCTTTGTTCCAACGACGATTCGTTAGCTGAAGCTAAAGGAATTTTTCGATTACGAAAAATCCCTTTAATTTGTTCTACCTTGGACTTGTCTCTCATAATTCTTCAATAAAGAGGAAGGGGGACAAGTCCTTTGTTACGGGAAGATTTTTATCATCGACAAAAAAAACATTTCCGAATTTGGAGAGTTAGAGAATGGGCGCGAGGATTTATTTTGGGCTTAGTAAGTTTTTTAATTATCTTGGGCTTGGCTTATGCCCTCAAAAGCGAGAGTTCTCGTCAACTGATTGGATTTCTTGCTCAACAGTCATTTCCATTTGAAACCATTTTAATGGAAGGGGTTCCGGGCTTTTCTCAGCCTGAACGCGCTCGCTTGGATCTATCGAGGAATCAAGGGGCGGCGGTCGGTATGTTTTTATTAACGGGTGTCAATATTGCAGATCCCCGGACATTCTTTCTAGGCTACTTTTCTCCGCCACCACAAGGTCCGGTATGGTTAGGGTGGGCTTACAATCCTAATGATCCAGAGTATGAAGGTCCTATTCTGGAAGCAATCGAATCTCCAAAACCTGATGGAAATACGGATCAAGTGCCAGTGCCAGTGCCGGGGGCAAAAGGAATCCTAGTAGGAATTTATAATACGCACAACAGTGAAAGTTATGCAGGTGACGGGGGTCCAGAACGACGACAGGGGGAAAATGGAGATGTCGTAACGGTTGGGGAAACATTAAAGAAAGCCCTTGAGAAAAATGGAATCGGTGCAGGTCACTCGACGCGAATACATGATGCCGTGGATTTCATGAAAGCATATGGGGAGTCTGTAAAAACGGCAACACAAATGACCAAGGATTATCCTGCCATGAAAATTTTACTCGATGTTCATAGAGATGGCTTACCTCTCGGGTTTCCAAAATCAACGATCACGGTTAAGGGACAAAGGGTAAGTAGGGTGCTGGTAGTGATAGGGAAGAAGAACTTGCACTGGCAAAAGAATGAAGCTTTAGCAAAGGAACTCATGGCCTTAGGGGAAAAGAAATATCCTGGGCTGTTTATGCCGAACATTAGTTATGCAGCTGATGCGCGGTATAACCAACATCTTTCTGACGGCGGGTTGTTGTTGGAATTCGGGACCCAGTTAAATACGTTAGGCGAATCAAATGGTGCAGCAGAAGCTGTGGCAGAGATCTTAGCTGACTATTTAAAAGCTAGACCTTAAGACCCAAGCCAGAAGAAGAAGTACGCACCTCCACCTTCTCATAAAGACAGGACCAAAGTCCTGCCATAATGTGCCATATGGACATTATGGGAAAAGATAAAAAGTATTATACTAAGCTTAAGACATATTGCTGTATCTGTATTGTATATTTATTCAGATGTAAATTACTATGATTAGATATGTCTTGAATGAAGTGGGGGGAAAATGTTTTGCGCGGGTAATACAAAATTATGAAAGAGGGGAATATCATGAGAATGCTTAAAATCAGCAAAGTTAATACATTTCTTGTCGGAATAATGATGATGTCTTTTTTATTGTGCTTTAGCAGTCAAGTCTTAGCAGCTGTTCCAGTCACTGGTATCACAGTGACAAGTGCAGGAAATGCAACCACGGTAGCTAATGCCGGAACCCTACAAATGAGTGTCGCAATACTGCCAGTAAATGCAGACGATCAGACAGTAAGTTGGTCAGTAGCTCCAGGAACTGGAACAGCAACAATCAATTCAACGGGTTTACTAACCGGAACGGGATTAGGAACTGTAATAGTAACAGCAACAGCTAATGACAGTTCAGGCATTACGGGTACAGAAACAATCGAGGTTATTGACAATACATTGCAAAGTATAGCCATAACTACACCAGCTTCTAAATTGAGCTATACAGTAGGTGATACACTAGATATAACAGGACTAGTAATAACCGGAACTTATAGCGATAGTAGCACAAAGGTTGAGAGCATAACTGTTGCGAATGTAACGTGCTTTGACAGTACAGCGCCAGTCGCAAGCCAAATGTTGACTATCACAATTGGAGGCAAAACCACAACCTTTGATGTAGAGATCAAAGCAGCCTCAGATGTCGTGCTAAACAGCATAGCAATCACAACACCGGCGACGAAACTAAGTTACACTGTAGGAGACACGCTTGACCTCACAGGTTTAGTTGTCACAGGAATGTATAGCAATGATAGCACAAAAGTGGAAACAGTAATTGACACGAATATAACAGGTTTCAATAGCGTAGCAGTAGCAACTGATCAGGTTCTCACTATCACAGTTGGTGATAAGACAACGACTTATAAAGTGCAGATCGTAGCCGCATCCGATACTACTGAAATAGAAACCCCTTCCCCAATTGTCGGGTCAAATAAAGTGTGGACAATTAAACTGAGCGGCCTAGTAAATGAATCTAGCCTTAATGGTAAGATATATGTAACTAACGCTAAAGGAATTAAACAAAAAATCAGTTGCACAGTTACAGTGGTCAACGGACTTTCGCAAATAGAGGTTAAGCCGGATAAGAATTATGCTCTCGGTGACTATATACTATGGGTAAAGAACATTAAGTCAATAAAAGAAGTTGGTATCAAAAAACAAGTATTTATGAAGTTTACAGTTAAGTAGTGACTCGTAGTTTAATGGGATACCGAAGTGGTGTCCCGTTTTGTTTTTGGAATTTGAACTTCGCAGTAGACGAATTATATGTAAAATAGACAATTTACTATTAGACATTAAAAAAGCGCTATTAGAGCGCCTTTGATTTTAACTGGAGCCGATGGCAGGACTCGAACCTGTAACCTGCTGATTACAAATCAGCTGCTCTACCAATTGAGCTACATCGGCATGTGTTATTGAGACGAAAATTATTTTATCAAGATTTGAGGTTATTGTCAATAGTTAGTACACATTGACGCACTACTCGAAACAAACAAAGGAGAGGCAAAGCAGGACTAGAAATAGTCTTTTTTCCTTGCCTTCTAAACTACATATTTGAACAATTCTCCTAGGGCAGCACCTTTTATTAGCAGGTAATTTGGAAGATTTATTGAAACAACGCCACAGCCCCAAATCGTACCCCCCTTGCCCCAAGCGAGAGGAAGTTTCAAAATGAAGAGAGACACCAAGGGTATTTGCGTCGAAGAACGCAAACAGCGGCACAGCCCCAAATCGTAACCCCTTTGACCCAAGCCAGAGGAAGTTTCTTAACTTAGAGAGCACGGAGAGTGGAATTGCGTCAATGAGTGCAGGCGATAAGGGCGTTAAGAAACGCGTTTGGCTTGTCCAAGACTCGAACAGAACGTTCGAGATTAGTAGCGCCGCCATGGATGGCAAGGCGCCGTGATGGACTGATGTCGCGGTGCCAAGACGATAAGCGGACGAGCTTATCGCCACACT
>LOEW01000272.1 GCA_001516045.1 Desulfosporosinus sp. BRH_c37 | reverse complement strand
TGAGCCCTTAGTTTCTTTCTCTATCCAACCTTCCTGCTTCAGAATCTTTAGGACTTCCCGAACCGTCATTATGTTCCCCTCCTTCTAATTATATTATACGCATAATATATGCGTATATCAATATCAATGACTATCACACCCCGCGAGAGCTTCGAAAGGGCATCAACGACTATATGGTCATGTACAACACTTATCGTCCACATGATTCCCTTGGAGGTGAAGTGCCGACAAATGTGTATTATGGAAAGTCATCGACAGAAGTTGCCTGAATTTCGTCTTCTCTTGACCCAAAATCAAGGCTTTACATGGGGACGGCAGATGCTACCCTTAATCTGGGAATGGGGCAACCTCAAAGGAATACATCATAATGAGCCACATTCCTCGACCCATACAAGCATCCGACGTAGGGTCCCATGTCAAGCCTAACCCCAGAGGTCTATTTCCCGAAATTGAACTTGAAACGGTCCCTTAGTCAAACTCGATTAGATTTAACTGGAAAGGAGATAACTTAAATTTCGAAAATCGTGTCTTGACAATGGGGAGCGGTATACTCGTCGCTACTACTACCTCATGCGCCAATCCTAAATCCTCCCATCCTCTTCGGTTGTACCCTATAAGATAGGTCTTTGATGGTTGTTGCCATCCCATCTGGAAGTAGGATCTTCCCGTTGTTATCTTTGAAAATCTTTCCTTAGATGTCAGAACCCGTATCCCGGCTGCTTCTGTGGTGCACGATTCTCAGGTAAGTGAATTCCTCTTATAGTTTAGCTTTAAATCGATCATACCGAAAGTCACTGACATCCAGAATGGGCGCTTCTCCCACAGCCATCTGAGCTAGCAGCGTTCCGACGGTAGGAGCGATCCCAAAGCCATGCCCGCTAAAGGCACAGGCCAAAATAAGTCCAGGCACCTCCTCAACATGGCTGATAACCGGAACGTGATCCACACAAACATCAATCCAGCCGGCCCAAGTTCTCACAATTTTAGCATCGGAAAGGCAGGGGAAATAGTTCATAATGCCCCGACAGATGCAGGATGCGGTGATACTGTTGGTAACCGGAGTCCCGTTATCCTTATTTACAGCCTCTAAACCTGAGGTGCCGCCGAATACAAAAGAACCATGGGAACTTTGATGCCCATAGAAGTCAGCAGCTGCCGTTCCCAGCATCTGATAAAACATAGGAGGCTGGGCTTCTGTCACCAGGACTTCCAGCAAAGCCCTGGTCATGGGAACATCAATACCGACGGTCGCGGCGATGTCCCGGCTGTCATACCCGGCTGCTAAAATAATAGTATCACCCTCATAAACATTCTCAGTTGTCACCACTTGTCTGGCGTTCCCTTTGATTTTCTTAATCTCAGCCACTTCTTCACCGGTAATGAACCTGACACCCAATTTCCTTGCTTTTCGATAATAGGCAAGGGTTGCCAGCATTGGATTGGCATGCCCGTCCGTGGGACACCAACTGGCACCGCTGACCTCATCGGAAAGATAAGGATTGATTGCCTTGGCCTCTGCTTTATCGATCATTTTTACATCCAGGCCCAATGAAGCAGCACTCTCCGTAAGTCCTTCCAAGGTTTTAATATGTCCTTGGGTTTTGCCCAGGCGCAGGTTACCTTGCTGGTAATACTCCACGTCCATTCCCAATTCTTCGGAAAGAGTCGGCCATAAATGCTTTACGCCATACATAGCTAAAGGTAATTCCCGTTTATCACGCCCTGATTGCCTTACACCGCCGCCGTTTCTGCTGGAACCGCCGTTTCCGATATAAGCGCTTTTCTCCAGAACGATCACCGCACAGCCCTTTTTGGCCAGATAGTAGGCGGTGGAATTGCCGATGATCCCTCCGCCGATGATAATGACATCTGCACGATATCCCATTCCTGTCAGGACTCCTTTCCTTCATCCAATCGTGAGACTCCCACTTCTACAAGTGGGAGTGGTACCCCCGGCTCTGCTTCGGTGACGAAAGCCTCCAGTGGAGGGTTTCGCCGAAGCCGCATTTCCCAAGAAGAACACTTAGCGGCGAAGGAGGTAGAGTCCCCCACCGAAGACTCGATGTTCAACTTTAGTTGAACGAGTTCACTTCCCAAAACGATCATTTTGATAGGACGCATAGGAGCCCTTGATACCGCCGGCTCTACCTCCAGCGGAGATATCCCCAGTTCTCTGGCGATAATTCCTTTAACAAGTCTTGTGCAGGTCTGTCCCTGACAAAGTCCCATACCGACTCTTAAGTATCTTCGCATTTCCGTCAGAGTAAACATACCGTCGTGGACTGCTTGTCGGATTTCTCCTTTGCTGATTTCCTCACAGCGGCAGATAATCATGTCATCATCCGGTTGAGGAACAAACTCTCCGATATTGGTTAAACGATCTTTTATTTTACCCATGGATCTGCCTCCAAACTTCGGAAAAATCTGGCCTTCATTGCTGCATCAGCCGGAACCTTTATGGTCAGTAGATTCGTATGGTCAAATGCCTTGGCAACTCTTACAGTCGTGACCTCTGCCGAACACACATCCTTACCGCTTCGATCCAGGGCTTTTCCTTTATCCCCAGCGACAGGAAGAGGAAGAAACTCATACGGTATGGTTATAGAGGCAAAGCCCGGTTCGTATTCTTCGTTCACAAGAAAAATGGCCTGACCGGGACAGGATGCGACGCACATGCCGCATCCGCTGCACTCCCTTTCCGTATCAATGGCGGGAAGAGAGGTTATTTTGTCCCCAATTTTTATGCACTTTTTCGGACATGCATCCTGACAGGGGTTACAAGGGATATTCTGGGTGCATTCAATCACCGGATGTACTCCTGACCTTTTCGCAACTCCAGGGAAAAGCAGGATTTCCGACTCTTCGACATAACCTTTTTTCAGAAGAGTAGCGGAAACTTCAATTCCCTCATCGGTTTTGGCAATGGTCTGGCCTCTGTTTTCCGGGGCAAACATTCCTTCTCTCAAACTTTGCAGAGCCTTTTCCAGTTCTTTCGACGCCGCAGCCAGCTCCTCCCCGGTGATGAAGCCCAGATATTTTGCGGCAGCGAGACCTGATATTCGTCCTTCGATCATAGCGGAACTAGCTTCTTCAATTCCTGAAACATCACCCGCCGCAAAGATTCCGGGTACACTGGTTTCGCCGCTTTCAGCGCATACCGGAACAAATCCGCCGAGGGTATCTTTCATATTACAGCCTGCCATGCTGAGCAGCTGAGACATGGGTGACAAACCAACGGCAAGACAAATGGTATCTGCAGCAAAATATTTCTCAGTGCCGGGAATGATCTGCCACGAACAGTCCACCTCACCAATGGTAACACCGGTCACAAACTCTTCTCCTTCAGCTTTGATAATGGTATGAGAAAGATAAAAGGGCACGCCGCACCTTGCCACTTTAGAAGCATGAACACCGTATCCGCCCACCTTGGGAGCCGCGTCGACCAGAGCGACTACTTCACAGCCGGCCTGCAAAAGCTGAAAGCTTACGACAAGCCCGACGTTTCCCGAACCAAGCATCAGTACGCGGTTGCCCGGTTTAATGCTGTGCAGGTTCATCATGGTCTGTGCCGCACCGGCCCCGATAACTCCGGGTAATGTCCAGCCTGCAAAGGGTACCATATTTTCCGAGGCTCCCGTTGCGACAATGATGGCATCCCCTTTATAATGGAGGATTTCATCGCCGATTTGCACTGTGATTTCTTTGTCCAGATACAAGCCCACAACAATCGCCTTTAATACGACTTCAACCCCATAATGATTGGCTTCTTTTAATAACTCTTCGCCGATTTTAAAGCCCCGGATCTTGGCCTTATGCTCCTTGGAACCGAAGAATTTATGAATCTGTTTAAAAAGCTGGCCGCCCGGTTTGGCGTTTTCATCAAAAACAATAACCTTTACACCTTTTTTGGCAGCCTCGATTGCTGCAGATAAACCAGCCGGCCCAGCTCCAATTATTATTAAATCATATCGTTTCATCTAATTATCCCTCTCTTACTGCTCCTGTGCCGACACACCGTATTGGGTCTGAACCTTCATTCCTTCTTCTAAAGGCGTGATGCAGGTTCTGACATTCGGTTGCCCGTTTACCACCATGACACAGTCGGTGCATCTCCCGATGGCACAAAAAACGCCTCGGGGCTGATGGTGTTTTTTCGTATAACGGTGGATCAGTATGCCTGCGGCTTCCAGGGCCATGGCAATTGGCTCACCTTCCAGACCTGTTATGGTTTTTCCGTCACAGGTAAATTCAATAGTTCTTTTTTCAGGTGGTTTTCCCAGGATGGGATGTTCCTTTATTCTCATAATATTTACTCCTATTGATTAGTTTCTTTATGCTAAATATGGGGTTTTCCATAGCTTCAATTTTGTTCCGATTCCTTTAGCCAAAGCATTTCGATAGACAATAGTGCCCCAGGCAATATCCTCGATTGGCATGCCGCCTACGGAATAGATAACGATTTCATTTTCTTTTCTGTGGACCGGAACCGTACCCATCAATATATCACCCAAATCATCAATCTGGTCTTTCTTCATCCTGCCTTCGGTAATCAAATCCATGCAATGTACGGCAGGAATGGGAATCGAATGGTAAGCCGGGAACTCCATTTCTTCTGCCCATGCTTCATATAATTGGATATTATCCGTAACATTTCTGGCGCGGTTTAAGATAAAATCATCATCAAATCTGGCGGATGCCGGACAACAAAGCACAGCTCCCGGTTTAATCCAGTCCTCATGAACATAAGGGTAGACGCTGGGGTCCCCGGTAGGACTGGAAGTAGCGATACTGACAATATCTGCATCCCTTACGGCTTCTTCTTCTGTTTGGACAATTAGACATTCTTTGACTGTGGGATATTTTTCTTGCACATATTGAATGAAACTGTCCACGGATTTCTTGCTTCTTCCTTTGATCTTCACGGTTTCAATGCCCGGCCTGGTGGCCATGGTGGCATCAAAGGCCGTTTTGCTCATAACACCAGGCCCGATGATTCCCACCACTTTGGCATCTGCCCGAGCGAAATATTTGATTCCCACTCCGGGAACAGCGCCGGTTCGAAAAGCACTTAAAATATTGGCTGACATGTACGCTAAGGGAGCGCCGGTGTCTTTATCATTTAAGGTAAGCATCAAGATGGAGCGGGGCAGGCCTTTTTTTCTGTTTTCCGTATTGGAACCGTACCACTTCATCCCGGCCATATCGAACTTCCCGCCCAGGTAAGCGGGCATGGCCATAAATCTTCGGTCCGGCCCATTCGTGGGCATGTTGGGGAAGGGCGAGCTGTCCGGAAAGGTCATCATGACGCCGTGGGAATTGGCATTGGCGCCACCCATGCGGTAGTCGCCGATTTTTAATAACTTAAACATTTCTTCCATGGCTTCTACACAGCCTGCCATCTCGGTAACTCCGGCCTTAATCATATCTTCTTCATTCAGATAGATAAAATCAAGATTGGGGTTTGGGTTTGCCATTTTTTGCATCCTCCTGTTTTTAAATTTATTTTTTTCATTTATTTAAGGAAAGCGTGTTTCCAAACCGGCTTGTTAAATTCTTTCACACCCGATGACAGCTTCCAATTCAATTTCCACCAGCTGTGTCGGTCGGTTTAATTTTGGAGTTTCCACCATGGTAAACAAAGGGCATATTTCTTTAAAAAATTCTGAGTATGCGTCACCGGTTTCTTGCGCAAATTTCATATCTGTCACATAAGCTTTTATCTTAATGACATCTTCCGGCTTTGCCTCTGCCCTTTCCAGCAGATCGATAAACTTGCTGAAAATATATTTGGCCTGTTCATATGCTGTTTCCCCATATACAGAACCATCCGACTGCACTGCCGTAGTTCCGCCGATGTACACATGATCTCCGACTTTGACCATTCTGGAGTATCCGACCTTCCCTTCCAAGGGTGCTCCGGATGAATAGTTGATTCTCTTCATATATCTACCCTCCTTAACTAAAAAAATAAAGCCTTACGATAGCTTTTATCGCAAGACTTCTATGTCGTTCATGTTTTCATTCTATAGATTTTTCCTCCTTGCGCATTGTAAAAATCGGAACATATCAAAAAAGTCCTGCTGTTCCGATTTTTACAATTAACCGGAAAAGAAGGGGAGTAGTATCGTGAATTATAAAAGATAAGCAGGAGGAAACTATGGAAAGAGCATATGATCCCTATGAAAATGTTGTCACAGTACTTGAACAGGCCATGGATGTCGGAAACATCGACAGGTCAATGTTCGAGATTTTAAAAAATCCGCAGCGGGCGGTCATTGTCTACCTGCCAGTGGAAATGGACGACGGAACTGTGCGGGTGTTTGAGGGCTACCGGGTTCAGCACTCCAACATCAGAGGACCGTTCAAAGGCGGCGTCCGCTATCATCAAGACTGCGACCTTAACGAGACAAAGGCTCTGGCCACCTGGATGACCCTGAAATGTGCTGTTGTCAATATCCCCTTCGGCGGAGCGAAGGGCGGGATTCGTGTGGATCCCAAAACACTTTCCAAACAGGAGATACGCCGTCTGACACGCAGATATACCTATGCCATTGAGCCGATCATCGGCGCGGATTCCGATATTCCCGCGCCTGATGTGAACACAAACAGTCAGACGATGGCCTGGATTTTGGATACCTACAGTATGCTCAAGGGCAAGCCCTGTCCGGGTGTGGTAACGGGCAAGCCAGTGGAACTGGGCGGTTCACGGGGACGCGAATCTGCTACCGGCCGCGGCGTTGTCATCAGCAGTAAGCTGATTTTGGCGCTAACGGGAGAAACATTGGCTGGAGCAAGAGTTGTCATCCAGGGAATGGGAAATGTGGGAGGAAACGCGGCGCGTATTTTTCATCACAGAGGGGCAAAGGTTATCGCTATCAGTGATGTATCCGGCGGTATATATTGCAGCGATGGTCTGGAAATGGATCTAATCTCGAACTTTACCGCAGGGGGAGAAAACCTTCTGAAGGACTATAACGCACCTGGGGTAACCCATATATCCAACCAGGAACTGTTGTTATGTGATTGTGACATTCTGGTTCCGGCAGCTATGGAAAATCAGATCAATGAAGATATAGCCCAAAAAATCCAATGCCGCTTTGTCATAGAGGGAGCGAACGGTCCTACCACAGCGGCGGCAGATACCATTCTGTCAGAGCGTGGCATCACCCTTGTACCGGATATTTTTGCCAACAGCGGCGGAGTTATTGTTTCCTACTTTGAGTGGGTCCAGAACATCCAGACCCTGACATGGGAACGGGACCAGGTCAATGAGATGCTGGAGGGTATCATGACCAAGGCTTTCCGTGAAATATTGGAGGAAGCCAGAGTATCAAACTGCAGCCTGCGCATGGCTGCCTATATTCTGGCAATCCGCCGCCTTCTGTATGCGGAAGAGATTAAGGGTATTTTTCCGTAAAAAAAACTTGAATTTATATTTTTAGTTCCGATTTTTACAATGAAAGGTTCCTATGATTTGCTATAACATTAAGTATAAGAAATCCGAAGATATGGGCAAGGGCGCTCTGCGATAAGTAGAGCGCCCTTTTTTTATATTCACTATAAAAATAAAGAAAGAGGTTTGGGTCAATGAAATTGGAAAACAGTATTCAACCGACGTTAAAACGGACGCTGCAAACAAGAGACTTAGTTATCTATGGATTGGTATTTATGATACCAATGGCGCCGGCCGCTATGTATGGAACTTTTCTGGGACCTGCCGGCGGAATGGTCGCCCTTTGCTATTTGATTGGAATGATAGCGATGTTCTTTACGGGCATGAGTTATCGTTCTATGTCGCAAAAATATCCACTGGCAGGTTCGGTGTATGTGTATGTGCAGAAGAGCGTTTCTGCTCCCCTTGGATTTCTGACCGGCTGGGCCATCCTGTTGGACTATTTTTTGCTTCCCGCTACAGTTGTTATTATCGGGAGTTCCTTTGCAAACGCTCTAATTCCCTCTATCCCGGTCTGGATGTGGGCCATTGGTTTCGTACTACTCAGTACGACCATCAATATCATCGGTATCGATCTGATGTCAAAGTGCAGTTGGATTTTATTTGCTCTGCAAATTATTGTCATCCTTGCCTTTCTCGCCTGTATCATCCGCCTTTGGATGAATGGCATGGTACAGTTTAACACCATTTCTTTTTACAATCCTGCGCAGTTTAATATGTCAGGTGTACTTCAGGCAACCGGTATTGTAATTTTGAGTTATCTCGGTTTCGATGCCATCAGCACGCTTGCGGAAGAATCCATAAAACCCAAAAAATCCATTGGTAAAGCAATTATTTGGTCGATTATAATCATTGGGATCATTTTTATGGTCATCACCTTTTTTGCCGGAATCGCTTATCCCAACTATGAAGAGCTGAATGTGGACACTGCCTTTATCGACATCGTTAATTTCGTGGGCGGCACATGGCTTACCGTCTTGACCAACATTACCCTCATTTTATCCTTCGGCATTGCAACCTGTCAGGCTTCTCAGGCTGCCGTAGCAAGAATCCTGTTCGCAATGGGCAGAGACGGCGTGTTGCCCAAGAATCTTGGCCATATCAGTGAGAAGTATCAGACTCCTGATGTTGCAACAATCTTTGTGGGGCTGGTTACTGCCCCCGTTGCCCTATTCTGCTCTCTGGGGTTCATTACCACGCTGGTAAGCTTCGGTGCTCTGTTTGGCTTTATTCTGCTTAATGTTGCTGTTGTCTGGAAATTCTTTATTCAAGATAAAGAAAGTAAAAAAGATGGGAAAGCTGTCTTATACTATCTGATTTGTCCTTTAATCGGGTTGGTTGTAACGATATGGATCTTCATTAATTTGGGAGCGGCCGCCCATACCATTGGGTTCGTCTGGTTGGCGGCAGGATTTATGTATCTGCTGGCTGTCACGAAAGGGTTTCGAAATCCGGTTCCTCAGATGGAAATGAGTTGAGAAACGATTTTAGGAATTATTTTACACGGGCAGAACACCATAACATTTCTTGACGTTACCCGACACACAGGGTAAAATCAAAAAGACACAAAGGTGTGAAAAGCTCCTTTGTGTCTTTTTTTAGTGGCAAAGCAACCTCTAATGCACTGATTCTTATCAAGGAGTTGACCTTATGAGGAATTATAACGCAAGAATAAAAATTAATGAATTAAATCCTAAACAGCCGGAGTTTGTTCTTGCCACATCAGCATATTCTAAAAAATGCTTAATGAACTATAATATCTCCCACTTTTATACGTTTACTGCGGAAGCAGATAAAATGGGAGTCATCCCGGATGCCTGCATTGATATTTTGTTCTGGAAAAAGGATGATAAAATGAAAGCCAAAATCGCAGGTACCTTTCTTCAAAAAGGAGAGACCGCCACTGATTTGAAATGCGAATATTTTGGGGTGCGCTTTTTACCCGGCATAAACCCCGTAAATGATATTATGAAACTTAGTGAACTCGTAAACCATGAAGAGGATTTTGAGGATATCATTACTCATTATGATAACAAAGAACGATTGATGGAAACAATGTATTTTGCCAGCTCATTTGAGGAGAAAATCCAGGCCTTCATGAATTACTATGTGCAACAAAATGATAATCTGATTGAGGATGAGGATAGCTTAAAGCGTGAACTGCGCAATGTTATCCTAACCTCAAGCGGCGACTTGAAATTAGCTGATTTGAGTGCTTACACCGGTTATTCTGAGAGATACCTGAATCAGAAAATCCATGAAGAGTTTGGGATGAACCCGAAAAACCTTATTCGCTTGATCCGATTTCAGAAATCAGTCAGCAATCTGATTAATTCCATCCACAGCATTAACTGCACAGATACTGCCTTGGATGCCGGATATTATGATCAGTCACATTTTATCAAAGAATTTATGAAACTTTCGGGTTTACCGCCTACCGGTTATATAAGAAATTTGTTGGATAATGGTTATGACAAGAAATTGCATGTTATAGCCTGAGATACTCTTTCAGGTCCTTTCTCGAAAAAAAGCGCTGCCTTTTTGATAAGACAGCACTAAACACATATTTAAGAAGTCAACACATGAACCCATTGCATTTATTAAACAGAGAAAAACAGTATAACCATTTAGCCATCACCTGTTTCTCCAGGCTTTTGGCCTGAGTGGTTAATTGGGCGATTTTGCTGCTTTTCAAGTTCAGGTCTTTTTGGAAGTCTTTTTTCTCCTGAATGGCCTGTTCTCTGTCCTTGACAGCCTGCTGCAATTCCAATTTGGTCATGCTCTTGACATCATGCTCCGCTATACTCATCCCGCTCCTCTTCCGGGATCCCAAGAAGGATGAGCACCTGGGTGTAGGTCAAATTCGTCACCAGTGCTATTACTGCCCTGTTCATAAATAATAATCAATAATTTCCTCTATTTCATCCTAGATCGCTAAAATAATCGAATTAAGCAAAAACACCTGACTAATCAACATGTGTAGTAAAGTTTTTCACATTCTTACTCACGTTCGATGATGGATATTAAGATAAGATACAGGTCTTTGGTTAGAACAGCGAGCTAAATTATGCTGCCATCTTCTTAAGGGATCTAACTTCGCCGAACTTTCCGCTTTTCCTTCCACCAATCACCAAATATTTCATAAATTATACAAAGGGACGCCAGTCAGTCTCAAAATCTGATTGCGGCCCTTTGTATTTTCAGGCCACGGAAGTCGAAAAATCGAAATGGGCACGTTGTAGAGCATCCAGCACCGATATTCTCTGTTCAGAGTTTGGATGTTGGCATGCGGCAAAGATACCTAGCATGGGATTAGGCAAAGTACAGGTGGCATCCGAACCACCAGTATGGTCAGCCCCTGGTTCAGCAATGCTTTTAAGCGGAATCAGGTCCTTAGCCCGTTGGCCAAGAATTTTTTCCAGATAATCCATCGGTTCTTGCTCCCAGTAGAGAAGGGGATAGGGTTGATGTATATTCCACGTAAATAATGCCACATTTTTCTATTTCCCCGAACATTCCTGTTTGCCTTTCAGTAATTACTAATTATTTTGGGCATTGAAACAATTTACTTTAACGTAAACTGGTGTTATAATTTTCTAAATATTTTAAGGTGGGTAAAACAATGGCTGCAACTTCCGGACCGATTTTTACAATTTCTGAATTAGCCGAAGATTTAGGAATTACGTCTAGAACAATACGCTATTATGAGGAGGTGGGTTTGATTGAACCACTACGCCATGAAGATATTGCTCAGAGACTTTATGGCGCCAGAGAACGTGTTCGCCTTAAACTGATCTTAAGAGGAAAACGACTCGGGTTTTCCTTAACCGAAATTAAGGCGTGAGATATCGTTCAATTCGTTTAACATTTAAATCCAGATTGAAGGAAGCCATGATGAACACATAATCAAAGTTAGCAGCAACTGCCTGCTCACCACGTCCGGGAGTTGGATCTCATCTCGAAAAGAAAGATTTGCTTTGCACTCTCGCTCACTTAAAAATGGCTTTAGGGAGAGTAATTTATCTTTTGCCTTTTGAGAAAGTGCGTGTTCGGCTAAAGCTTCAAGGATAATATTCAATTCCAGGGTATTGTTGGCGTTCATCAATAAATCCTCCTTATCACAATGGAAATGCCCACAAGAGAGATTTCCACCTTATTTTTAGGATCATTAAATTCCTAAAAATGCAGAATACTCCTGTGGGCGATGATTTTACTGACGTATAAAAATCACATAACTCTTCTGAGAAAATAAATAGAGTGCAACAGGACATGCCTGTTACACTCTACAAAACTATAACGATAACGATAACGATAATAATCGCCATAGTCTCAATGTCTGCTTTGTTGACCTTATCGACAAAGGTTGACACTGTTATAACTCAAATGGTTATTGTAGGAAGTAATCTGTAAGGCGTTATCCAAAAGCGCAAAGGTTACGCTTTCAGAAAGGCACACTTAAAAAGCAGGTTTAACACCCACGTTTTATAAAGTAACCTCTCTCAACTGTTTAGTTGAAAATCACCATTACAGACACATTTAACAAAACAACCATCCTCTCGTTTTTAGGTACAATTTAGTTTATTACATTTCTGTGGCAAATGTCAACAATATCAGAATTGGGACAATGATTTATTCTGGAGCCGGACAGGTGAATTCTCAGGATCATTAATAGAGAAGTATGCTACTCCCATATTATAGATATATTTTGATCAATCAATTAACAAAAAACCATAGCGATTTTGTGTATCATCTTTGCTTGTTAGCACCTCACAGGGAAGCCCTAAGCTTCTTGCCGTTTTATAGACATCTATCCCAAATAGTTGATCACATGGCCTAATTTTCTCTGGAGTAAGGCACTGCCCTCCGCTATCAACGCTGCACAACTTACATAGATTACAACTCCGTATTGCAAATGCAAAATAATAGCCATCTAAGAACACCTGTCTTTCAAGTTCAAGCAGTGCTTTGCTTAGTTCATGAGCATCATGAGAATGAACAATCAGAATGCGGTTATACTTTTTTATCATTTCAACTCGTTCTAAATATGACGTATTTCTACTATGACATTTAACACTTAAATAATCGCCACAACCCCATTTACATTTTAAGTTCGCTCTTATATCAAAATGAATATCTTCGTTCGTAATAATCATAGCATTAAGCATCTTTAATTCTCTAGCTAAACTGATATATTTATCCATTCTTTAAAACTCCTCTCTCCATTTGGCGTTTGCCGACTCTCTCTCCATCTAAAACCCCCGGGACAAGATAAACGCCCTGTTTTTCAAGAAGTTCCGGCACCTAAATCTCAGAAAAAATATCAGATAAAAGTATCTCTAAACCCGAAAAGACAGTCGATTGAATAGTATCTCCCTGCTGGAGGCTCATTAGGTTGTCTATATCTCTTTCTTTAGAAAAAGAGTATTGAAGTATACTTT
>LOEW01000271.1 GCA_001516045.1 Desulfosporosinus sp. BRH_c37 | reverse complement strand
CCGCTGCAGTAAACCCACATATAGCATTTCTTCTTGGATTCCCTGCCATCCTGCTGCACAACTTTCGTCCAAGTTTCGTCAGCATGCAAGACATCCTTACTCAGAAGAGTGCTTTTCATATGGGTATGGATTCTTGAAAAGTATTCCTCTGAACACTGGAGTATCCAGTTACTCATGTTCTGCCTAGAGATCTGGACGCTATCCATCCGGTCAAACTCACGCTCAATCCGGGCCAGCGGCATTGCATTGGTATATTTGCTGTTGATGATACCGGCGATAAGTTCCGGTGTGGCGAAGCTTCCTGGAATCGGCAAGTTGGGCATGTCAGCACAAACGAAGGGGATTTTATCGCCTTCGCCTTGGGCCTTTTCACACGCACGGCAGGTATAGACATGACGGCGGTGTTATTCGACTTCGAAATGGGCCGGTACAAGCTTAAGTGTTCTCGTAACCTCGACCTTCATATCATGCAGAGGGCTAACACAGACCGGACAGACCTGTTGTTCAGCTGGAAGCTCATGCTCAATGACAGTAACCTTCAAATCTCTGAAGTCCTGCTCACGCTTACCCTTTTGTTTGGGTTTTCTAGGGGTCTTCGCGGTCGCTTCTTCAAAGGTCGGCTCCGGTTCCCCCTGGCAGACAGTAGCTTCGGCTTCGTTGAAGAAGTTGAGTTGCTCCATGCCCTCAGGATAGGCTACGGAATCACCGCTGGTACCATACTTCTGCTGAGTATTCAGACGGATCATTTCAATGAGCCGGTTCACGTTTTGGGTCAGTTCGGCAATAGCTTTATCCTGTCTTTCACAGTGCGCGGCCAGTTCTGCTTGTGACATTTCCCTGTAATTCAGTTGTGGTTTTTCAGGTAATTTTATCTCGTTATCCATAGCCTCATTATATAATAGACTAGCCGAGAATCACAGGATAATAGCGGTAAAAAGGACTTAAATAGGCGAAAATAGGGCGTTTTGAGCAAATTTCATTTAAGATTTTCGAGGATCTGATCAAAGTATAATCCTCTGCTTAACTGGTTTGTGTGCCGATGGCTGATCCATCGATAAACCATCCAAAAGCCACCGAAACTGCTGTTCGGAAACCTCAAGGACTAGTTTGTTTTCGTTAAACCTCCATCGGAAAACTCCTTGACTCAGTTTTCGATAATACAACCACCAACCGTTATTTGACCAATGAAGAATTTTACATTTGTCACAGTTTCGGTTGCAGAATACGTAGAGACACTTTTCAAATGGATCCATTTGAAGTTGCGTTTGCACTAATGTCGCAAGACCTTCGATGCTTTTTCGCATGTCGCAGGGTTTGCATGAAAGAAATATTTTGAGGTCGGCAGCGTTTATGCTCATATGGAACGAATAGCAGCAATAGCCTCGTGCAAAGTCTCCACTTGAAAGCCAGAATACAACTCTATGGAAACAACTCCGATCTTAACAATAACCGGAACTTCCTTAACGGATGTCTGCTTCAATTCGATAAAGCTTTCCTGCTGAGAGTCAGCTTTATCTTCGCGCTTATGCACGGGCAAGGGTTCTCCCGCACGGTCGACCCTTGCAAAAGGGTCTGACCCCACAATGGTTCGACGAAATATGCAAGAGGGCCTTTCCCGAATAGGCCACTGAAAAACCTAATGGTTTTTCCATTTCTGAAGTCAATTTCATCTATCAAATACGTATCGACGATTTTAACTTCTGAGACAACGAGTGACAGTTTTTTATTTATTCTTTATATAGAAGCAAAGATCATGATGGAAAAGATAAAGAAGTGCCTGTAAAGGCTATTGCAAAGGCATTAGCGGCGGAATTATTTATTACGTGAGATAAGGACATAACTTGTTTCATATTTCAGTCGGACCACGGGCGGTGTGCGATCGGTTCCAGATAGAGCGGTAGTCGCAGAGGCTTTTTAATATGGAGGGCGCAAACAATGTTCATGGTCACCGATATTTCGCATTAGGCAAACATCGTTGCCTTGGTTGTCAGTAGTCCATTCAAAGGTAAAGCGTATAGACATATTCAAACTGCCTTCCCAAATGCTATCGGTGCCTTGAATCCGCTTAACCCGAAAAGAAGGATGCTGCCAATCGTCTTGAAACTGATACATCTTATCCATAAAAAGATCTTGAATATCTTTAGGCAATTTCTTGAAAGCTCGCTTGAAACGAGGGAGACTATCAATCCTATTTTGTATTTGAGTCCGATAATGAAGATTACGTTAAGTGCATCGTCCACATATAGGACGATGCACTACTTATATCATACAATATTTATTATCCTTTACCCTTTTAGGCTCCTAATTGTTTTTTTCCTTCCTCAAATAATTGTTTGGCAATAAATGCAGCACCATCTTTTAACAGCTTTTCATTACCTGAATTTTTAACCCAACTCGAGACTTTAACCATAAGAGAGCCAGCCCACCCCGGTTTTTTTAACATTTCTACTGTTTTCTTCAATTCCTCGATTTCACAATGTAATGAAAATTGTTTTGTTTCAAACTCTTCATTTTCAAGATTTAATTGGGCCAATCTTTGAAGTAGGTCTTTTTCCAGAGCATCCAATTTTTCTTTCATTTCATCTGCTTCAATCCTAGTAAAATATTCATTAGGTAGATCCTCAAAACTTGCCGTAATTTCATCAATCTCTTTTAATTTTTCCTCTATCTTACGATTTAGTGGTCTATCCATAAGTTCCATATATACTCGTTCAGTCCATGATTCTATAGAATTTTTAAAATCTAAAACTTTTTTAAAATTGTCAGCTTCTGTATTCATTATGATTCCTGGACTATATTGAACCGAAACGACAAAACCATCCGCATTTGCATTTAATACGTCAGCTTTTAAAAAAAACTCTGAATCATAACGGTAAGAAATAAAAAGAAGAACAAACTCCTCATCTTCTGGGGTTTGTTCTTCTATGATAAAGTCCTCTTCACGAAATTTTCTATAAGTTGTAAGAGATTTACGAATGTCACTTAAAAAACTCTTATTAAACAACATTTTGAATCACTCCTTGTTTATATGTGTTCACCATTAATAAATGATTCACCTTTTTTATTTGCGTCCTATAACGAAACGCTATGACAAGTTCTTCCAAACTATATTCTCCGTTTTCGTCCAAATTCCTCTCTGACAGCTAATTTACATGTTTACATATTCCACTTTTCTGGTTCACTTAGCGTGTTTTAATCCGAATATTAAAGTCCGTTTTCCTCTCGCTCACGTCGATTTACTATGGTGTTTGTTTCGGTTTTTTCCCATTAGTGTCACGTCTAATCCATGAGGCATTCCCTCTTCGAAAGCAGACAAGAAAGCAGACAAGGGGACAGGGTTTTGTCTGGAGGTGCCGAGTATATCAGACAAGTCCCAGTCCCTTTGTCTGTTCTATACATTCAGTTTAGCATAGTCGATCACCGGATCCAAGCAAGAGAAATCAATACGTAAGGGAGATTATCAAAATCAAATGCCGGCTCAACGAGGTTTGTCACTCGCATAAGCCCGGACCCATATTCTGTTAATAAAGTAACAGGAAGGGCAGATATTATCATGAGTGATTTGCTTACGGAGCGCACGCCGCTTGTGATCGCGGCTGAAATTAACACCATCAGATATCAAGTCAGTAAAATACTCATTTCCGGCTCGATTGAAATCGGCCGTCGCCTGAAGGAGGCCAAGGACCTGCTGCCCTATGGAGAATGGGGCAAGTGGTTGAAGGAGTCGGTTAATTACTCTCAGCGAACGGCCGATAGGTTAATGCAGCTCTGGGAAGAATACGGGACGAAATTGCTCGTCTCTTCCGAGAGTGCCAGCTTGTCAGATTCGTCACTGGTGACGAATCTGACGTACACCCAGGCGCTGATCCTCCTGGGGATCCCGGAAGAGGAGAGGAAGAGTTTATCGCTGAACATGATGTGGAGAGCATGACCAACCTGGAATTGCAGCAGGCTGTCAAAGAACGAGACCAGGCCTTGCTGGAGAAAAAGGACCTCCAAAAAGATCTGGACTTGAAAAGCAGCAAACTCGCTCAATTGACCACTCAGAACCAAAGTCTGGAGCACCAGGTGAACGACTACAAGTCAAAATACACTGCCGAGCAGGAAAAAGTCACCTTAAAGGCCAAAGAGCTGGAAGCGTCCAGAGAAGAGCTCCCTTCCGCCAGTAAAATTGCCGAACTAGAACAGAAGCTCAAAGCTAAGGAAACCATATCCGCTGTCAATACGGCCGAAGCACAGTTTTCCATTCACCGCGATAACTTGATCAATGCCTGCAATGAGCTGCTGAAAATGCTCACCGCCTTAGACAGAACGGATCGGGAAATGAAAGAGCAATATAGGGAGAAGTTGAGTATGATTCTTGATAACCTGGCGAAGATGGTGAAAGTATGGCCCCCCGCTATTAAAACCAATATTGAGATTAATACGATCAAGTCCAAGGAGAGTTAAATCCGGCGGCCATCGGGTAATGCAGAGACAGCTTGTCAGATTCGTCACCAGTGACGAATCTGACGTACACCCTAGGTGCTGATCCTCCCAAATAAGACAATAATCTCAATTAATTATCAGTTGGAAGGTTGATTGCATAATGAATTTTACGCCTTCCAATTTTTTTATAAATGATCATAAATTCGTTCATAATATGAGAGAAGAAACTAAGGGGATGAGATACCACTACAGCATCAAGATAATTGGCTTCTTTGAGTAGCTTTTGTAATTCCAAACAGTTCTCAAGGTTTTGTGGGCCTTCCACAATTTCGGTAAATACTTTTATCTGTGTCTTTAGATTCCAATTATTTAAGATATATTGCCTACAATTCTCAACTTGCATGATTAGATCATCCTCGTTGACCGATCTAGCGTAAATTGCTACCAACATTATTATTCTTCCTTTATATCAGGTTTAATTGCCCGAAAAGTAGAATCTTATCACGATAGTAACAGTATAAAACAAAATACAGCTTATAGCAATATTATGTAACGCTTATAGCATATTAATTATGCTTAAGCTAACCTTTATAGTTACTATTAAAGGGGTTGTGGTTAGTGGATTACGGCATAATTGGAGAACGAATAAAACAAGAACGATTAGATAGAGGATTGACTCAGGAAGTGCTAGCTGAAAAAGCGAATATTTCCGCCTCATTTCTTGGGCAAATTGAGCGGGGAGAACGAAAATTAAGCCTTGTAACTTTAATCGAAATTGCTAAAGTTTTAGGTGCCAGTTTAGATTACTTGGTAAGTGATTTCTCACCGAGAGAAAATCCGGAACTTGATGAATTGATTTACCTATTACGCTATCACAGCCCGCAAGAAATCAGAATGATGACAGATATTTCTAAAACTGTTTTTAAGTATTGTGATGTTAAATAAGTGTTTTTATAAAAAATTGATCAACTACAAATCAGGCGCGAAGATCCGTAAAAGTCCAGAACTGATTACTTAAGCGAAATAAGCGGCCTGTGCAATCGTACGCGTGTACGATTGCACAGGCCGCTTATTTTATTTCACAAATTACTGGAAGTCCTTCCATACTGCTCGACAATGAAATCCATAAAGTACCGGCTGGCAATGGGCAATACCTTCTTGTTTGTAAAGGCCAGGGAGATGGTGCGGACCTTTTTAGCGCAGGTAGGATATTAAAAGAAGGATTCAATCTGTGCTTTTGTTTAAACAAATGTATTGATGCTTCAGTTGTAAATATGTTACCTTTATTTTGAGGTAATAAAATATAGAAGTTAATTGGAAAACTTAGTGCCTTATGAAAGAATTATGACGGATGCCGAGTGTGTATTTAAGATTGTTGAAAGGAGTTGCTTCTTCTCCTAAACGAAAGCAGTCCCTTTACAAAATAACTTTTCCCAAACCAGAAGTACTCGGCGGAACACATTTGGAGCAGCCTTTTTTGTCGTTCATAGCAATAGGTAAGGCTTTGATGTTATCGCCACCTTTTGCCGGCTAAGTCGGAGGGATTGCTCCCTCTTTCTCGCCTAAGAACCGTACGTGTTGATTTCTCAACATACGGCTCAAGCATACCTTTATCCAAAAGTTATTTCAAAGCACTCCCGCCAATCTCTTGCCCTTGATAACTTTGTAATACTGGGCAATTTGTACTGGCGTTGGGATTTCTCCCTTTGCTGGGAATGCCTCGTGATAGTCTATGTGGCATGAATTGTGAACTAGTTGGAGGTTCTTGTATGCACCTGTTCCACCCTGAATTGCTGGATGTTTATGATGTGGTTCCAGGCCTTCCTTAAAATTCACTATGCTCATTCCACACATGGGGCAAACGTAGTTCTGCTTTTTAGCTAGTTTCTGCCGATAGGCTACATTGTTCAAGTCAAATTCCCGTTGGTCTCTCTTTGCAAAATATCCTTTGAGAGTGACATCATATGGGGAGTAGTTGTACTTGATCTGCTGATGCCTGACAATAGGCGTCCATGCCATTTTCTTGAGTTGATTGCCAGTATTAGGGTCTGTCAGAATCCACTTATTTCTGCTCTGTCCTGTTTTGTCCGGTTTGAAGTGTTGAGCTTTAATCCATTTCCAACCCTTTTTGGGGTGGGAACGTCTTAGAAACCGATATATCTTCTTC
>LOEW01000270.1 GCA_001516045.1 Desulfosporosinus sp. BRH_c37 | reverse complement strand
TTCGCGCGTAGGATGACTTATGTCACCGAAGACTCGATGTTCAACTTTAGTTGAACGAGTTCACTAATAAATTTTAATTCTAGCAATTAAATAACTAAATCAAAAACTATGCCGAATGCCGTTTTCCTTCAATAAGGAAAACGGCATTTTACTTTTTACATTATCGAAATATGTTGAAAAAGTGAAATTATTATCATTTTTCTTATTGACCTTAAATAGATTAGATGCTATTCTTGGATTATAACCCACCCAGGGGGGGAGGGGATGGTTACTTCAATGTTAGACTGCTCTTATTGATGCTACCTAATGTGAAAGAGATTACTTGTCCAAATTGCAGTGGAATTAAGAGGCACAGATCTTGAATTGCTTGACCTAAGGTAACCCCTTCAGTTTATCCAATCGTAAGACTCCCACTTCTTCAAGTGGGAATGGGCCCCCCGTACTCCGCTACGGGGTAGACTCCCCCACCGAGTCTCGATGTTCAACTTTAGTTGAACGAGTTCACTTAATAAGAGGCGGAACTATGATGATACGAGGAGTGAAGAGTATGTCAGTCGTGAATGAAAAAGTTATCTCCCTACTAGAGAAGATTTTTGGCGACAGAATTAGAGGAGACCTGATTGAACGGAAAATGTATTCCTATGACGTTGGAGCCCTGCCTTCACTTATTAAGCCCTTTGTACCTGCTGGGATAGCCGGTGCGGTAGTTAGACCCCTGGAAGAAACTGAATTAGTTCAGTTAGTAAGGTTGTCCAAGCAGGAAAAACTTCAGCTCGTACCCAGAGGTGCTTCTACTTCCGGTTACGGTGGGGTTTTACCGGCTAAAGGAGCTGTTGTGGTCGACTTGAGTGGCATGAACAAGGTTCTTGCTGTTGATTCCGCTAAAAAAACAGTTCGCGTTCAGCCGGGTATCATTTGGGAGCAACTGCAAAAACAAATCAACAAGAAAGGCTTGGATTTACGTCTTTATCCGAGCTCCTTGCCTGCCTCAACCATTGGGGGCTGGTTAGCTCAAGGCGGTTCCGGATTTGGTTCTTATGAGTATGGTGAGTTTAAGAAAAATGTTGTGGCTGCCAAAGTTGTTTTGCCTTCGGGAGAATTACAGAGTTTTAGCGGTCAAGAATTGGCTGATTATATTGCAGATGCCGAGGGTATTACAGGAATCATTACCGAAGTTACTCTCAGCGTTCGTGATTTAATACCGGAGGTACATCGGGCCTTCGCGTTCAAAGATACAAAATCATTAGGGGATGCTCTAAAGGCTATTTCACAAAAAAAATTGCCCATATGGTCTATCACTTTTCTCAACCCTGAATCTCTTAAGCTGAAGAAGAAGCTGCCCCACAAACACGGTCATCCTTATGAGGAAGCTAATCCGCATATTGCTCCTGTACTCCCGGAAGCCTATGTGCTGATCATAGCTTATCCTGAAACTCGTCGCTCAAGCATCGATACCGCTTTGGCAGGAATCATCAAGGCCAATAAGGGTGAAGAATTATCGTCAGAAGCAGCTGAACATGAATGGGACCTGCGTTTTGCCCCGATGCGTTTAAAGCGGATTGGTCCTTCCATTATTACCACTGAAGTTATCGTGCCTACGTTAAACTTAACAGATGTTTTGAACGATATTGCCAAGAAAATTAAACAGCCCTTTATTGCGGAAGGTATGGTGGGTAAAGGCGATAAAGTGACTATCCTGGGCTTTATTCCTCATGATGAGCGTTCTTTCGCCTTTAACCCAGCCTATGCGCTGGCCCTGACGGTGATTAACATTGCCAAGAAATACGGCGGTACTGCCTATTCCACAGGTTTGTATTTCAAAAGTGAAGCCAAGAACGTTTTGGGTGCAGATCGCTACCAAAAACTGACTAAGTACAAAGCTAAAGTGGATCCTGAAAACTTATTTAATCCCAATAAAGTCATTGGTTCCGGTTTTATCAATCTAATTATGGGATTAGCGTCTGCTTTCGAGCCTTTGATTCGCCCCATTGCTAATGCCGCTACCGCTCCCACAGGTGACCTCTCTGAAAGAACCAAAGAGAAAAACGGTATTCCAGGGAGTGTAGCTTTCTTCGCTACGGCCTGTGCCCGTTGTGGTTACTGCGTTTCTACCTGTGAGCAGTTCTCAGGCCGTGGTTGGGAGTCCCATTCTCCTCGCGGTAAATACGCCTACCTGAGAGAGGTGCTGGCGGGCCGGGAAAAATTCGACCAGGAGATGGTCAGTAAGTTTCTCCTCTGCACCACTTGTGAGGTATGTAATACCCGTTGCCAACTAAACATTCCTGTCGAGCATAACTGGATGGCTATGCGCGGTAAGTTAATTCAGGAAGAAAAGCGCATGACCTTCCCGCCCTTTGAAATGATGGCGTCTTCTCTGCGAGGAGAAAATAATATCTGGGCCGGTAAGCGAGAAAATAGAGCGAACTGGATTCCCGCAGAGATTAAGCCAAAGATAAAAGAAAAAGCAGATGTACTGTATTTTGCCGGGTGTACAGCCTCTATGGTGAACAGTGATGCTGCTATATCAACCGTACGCATTTTAGATAAGGCTGGTATCGAGTTTAGCTATATGGGCACTGACGAGGCCTGCTGCGGTATTCCAATGAAGATAGCTGGTAAGTGGGATCTCTTTGAAGAAATTTTCGAGCACAATGTCTCTGAAGCGAAAAAGCGTGGTGCGAAAACCATCGTTACTTCCTGTCCGGCCTGTGGTCTAGCCTGGAAAGAGCTTTATGCCGGTTTGGCCCGCAAAAAAGGGATAGATTTCCCTTTTGAAATTAAGAATTATTCTGAGGTGGCGGCTGAAGCTTTAGCCAAAGGCGATCTGAAATTTGAGCATGAGATAAAAACCAAAATTGCCTTCCATGACTCCTGTCATGCCGGTCGTGCTCAGGGTATCTACGAACCGCCCCGTGAACTGATTGCCGCCATCCCCGGTGTAGAACTGGTGGAAATGGAGCATAACCGCGAAAATGGTTTGTGCTGTGGGTCTGTTTTGACACTGATTGGTGAAATGCCTGTTGCCCCCAAACTCGGTGGGATGCGGATTCAAGAAGCCATTGATGTCGATGCTGATGCCCTATTGGCTCTTTGCCCCTGCTGTCAGGTTCAGTTGAGAGCATCCGCCAAGGCCAATAATATGGATATCCCAATCACTGACCTAGCGCGGTTTATTGCTAAAGGTTTAGGCTTTGAAACCGAAGATAAAACTGAATACTCTCTGGAAATGTGGGGTTACTTCGAGAAATTTATTGTTCTTATGTATCCTGAAAACATGGCTAAGATTATGGGAGCATTGCTTCCACAGATGTTTGCCAATATGCCTCTTGGTATGGTACCCATGATGAATACCATGAAATATATTCCCGGCGGCTTGGCCTTGATGGCGAAAATGATGCCTATAATGATGCCGGTCTTGGTTCCCGGGATCATGCCCAAAGTTATGCCTGATATGCTGGCTGAGGTTTCACGCCGCGTCGGTCCTCTGCCTAAGGATATGGAGGAACTGATGCCTGACCTCCTGCCCAAGACAATGGATTCTTTAATGACTAACTTGCTGCCCCTACTCGTGCCCTATATAACTCCAATGATGATCGAATATATCAAAACTGGGCGGATCCCCACTGCTGCTTTTTCGGATACTGAGAATGTCGTAACTGAAAATACAAAAATTGCAGCAAAATAACATTTCGAGATAGGCGTTGAGACTCCTTATATGGTTTATGTTCAGAAGTCCAAGAGCTAATAATAGCTTTTTGGACTTCTTTTGTTTCTTGTCAAGAAATCCAATCGATTACTCAGTTTTCTGGTTTTCCCTAAGTGTAAAGCTTTAATGCGACATAATAGTCCGAAATGAGTAACCAAATTAAACGGTTGACAAATAAAAAATATTGGCATATATTATATGAGAAATACAGATACCCAGTTGGGGTATAAAATACAATATACCCAGTTAGGGTAGATGTATATTAAACAAAGGACTATATTATTTTACATTTAATATTAGCAATTTTTTTTAATTGTGAAAAAATTAATCATCACAATTATTAAAAAAATAATCATATTTAACTCAACCCTTACACAGAAACATAAACCAATCGCATCCAATCAGGGCCAGAGGAGGTGGTACTTGGCAAAAGATGCAAATTAGAAATTATAATAACTTGTGAGGTGAGGAGCAAACGTGAAAAGTAAAAAATCGTCTTTGTTAGTCTTAATCCTTGGTGTGTTCTGTGTTGTTCTCATTGGGTCTTTTTGGTTTACCCCACCAAAAGTTACCGAAGCTGCCTGTGGTGCATCAACATCCTCTTGCAAAACCTGTCATGAGGTTAAGGGTGAAGATCCTGTGTCAAAAAAGGGTGATTGGCATACACAGCATTCTTTCGGAGATTTTTGTCAAGCCTGTCATTTAGGAGTGGCAACGGAAACAGATAAACTAAAAGCACATGTTGGGTTAGTCAAGCCCTTAGCCCAACCGGATCAATCCTGTGCATCTTGCCATCCGTCAGATAGTGCGGCTCGGGTTGCTAAATATGGTGGAACTGCTACGGGGTCAAATCCCAGCGGCGCTACACCTACAACACCTAGTGCACCATCGACTGGTTCCGCTGGAACAAGTGGCTCGTCTACTCCCTCAGCAGCAGCAACTCAAATTCCGCCGAATGCTAATCCTAATTTTGATTTAATCGACTTTAATGAAAACGATATAGTTCCTTGGTTAGCGTGGGTTATTGGAATAATAAACGCTTTTGTCCTAATAATTTTAGGTATTCTTATTTGGAAATGGAAAATAGGGTTATGGCCTTGGTCCTTCTGGCAAGGAAGGCAAAAAAATGTTCCCTTTAATACACTTCCACCGGAAGTACAGGAAGTGTTCACTCGGTTACTAAAGGGGGATATAAAGACGGTCTTGTCTTTACAAGAAATCCTCAAACGCGAACAAGGAAGTCAATTATTACAGGCGGTGTCTCGCATGCCGGAAAATGTTCTTACACAGCTTCAAACCTTAAATGAAAATGAACTAAAGTCCTTGTCTTCATTGACTGATGTCGTGAAGAACGTGAAGGAGGGAGAGCACCTTGGCCTTTAATGAAAAAATGAAGATTAAAATATGGTCCCCTTGGTCAGCAGGGGTCCTCTTGGGATTAACTGCCACCGCTTCCTATGTTCTGGTGGACAAAACAATCGGTTCATCGGGTGGGATAGAAAGCATTGACAGTATACTCTTGAAATTGTTTCATTCAAGCTTAGCTAATTCGTTGTACTTTAAATTTCAAATGCCGCCGGTCCTAAGCTTTCAGATACTGTTGTTTGTCGGCATGCTCCTTGGAGCTTTTACATCCAGTATGTGGTCCAAAGATTTCAAGCTTAGACTGATACCCGATCAACAATGGACGCAAATATTTGGACCAAGTAAGCTCAAACGTTGGACCTTGATTTTTATCGGTGGGATTATCATCGAGTATTCCGCGGGTATTGCCGGTGGGTGTACCAGTGGCTTAGCGATTTCAGGAACTATGCAACTATCTCCAGCGGGGCTACTCTTCATAGCCGGGTTGTTTGTGTCGGGAATTATTACGACCAAGATTTTGTATGGGAGGGAGTATTAAGATGATGACTTATATCGTCCCTATAGTTATTGGTTTCTTCTTCGCCTTTGCCCTCCAAAAGGCTGGACTAGGACATTATCATAAAATCGTCAATCAATTCCGCTTTAAAGATAATACAGTCATGAAGTTTATGATGACGGGGATTTCCGTGGGACTGGTCTGTCTCTATACGCTGAAAGATCTGGGCTTTATCCAGTTGGATCAAGTCTCGTCCACTTATATACTAGGGAATCTCTTAGGCGGACTCCTGTTTGGGGTGGGAATGGCCCTCGCCGGTACGTGACCGGGTACGTTGATCACAGGTTGTGGTCAGGGAAATTTAGACTACTTGATTCCTGGACTTTTGGGTTTTCTGACCGGCGGAATTATTTTCGGGGCTACCTATCAATCAATTTTTTTAAAAATCTCAACAATTGGCGATTATGGACAAAAAACTCTGGCAGAGCTTTTCCATGTCAACCATTGGTTATTTATCGGACTCTTTGTCCTGTGTACCGGAGTTTTTTATGTGGGTACAAAAATCGCGGAAAGTTCCAAGCAATCAGAAAAACAACGTTCCATAGAATCCTAACGCAGCAAATGGCCGAATGAAAGGAGGGGGCATGGTGTCCAAAGTGTATACTTGGGACCAATTGTTCAGCCGCCGTCAGTTTATCAAAGGCACAGTCGCAACGGCAGCTCTTGGCGTGAGCGCTAGCACTGGAATGGGTCTATTGGCACCCGAAGCTAGTCTGGGGGTAAATAGTCCCGCACAGACACCAGCTAAGGGCGTAAAGTATGTCACGACGATTTGTGAGCAATGTGTTTGGCGTTGCGGAGTTATGGCCAAGGTCGAGAATGGTGTCGTAAAGAGGTTGGAGGGAAATCCAAATCACCCGAACAATTTAGGGAGACTCTGCCCGCGAGGCAACGCTGGCATTGAAACAATGTATAGCCCAGATCGAATCAAGTTTCCTCTCATCCGGGCTGGGGCACGGGGGAGCGGCTTGTGGCGTAAGGCTTCTTGGGAGGAGGCCCTGAGTTATACGGCTGAGCAAATGAAGAAGATTAAAGATAAATATGGCGCTAAAGCGATGATGTTCAATTCGACGGATAACTTATCCCAACCGTTTTTTGAAATTCTTCTTAAAGCGTACGGCACCCCTAATTATGGTACTCAACGGAGCTTATGCTTTAATGCCATGACAACAGGCTTTCTGTATACGTACGGTACTCCTCAACCGGGAACGGATTATAGTCATTGCAAATATATGATTTTCACAGGACGAAATCTGGCGGAGGGCATTTCCAATAATGAGACTCAAGAAATGATCGAAATGGTGGCTAAGGGTGTCAAGGTCGTCGTGCTTGATCCTCGTTTTAGTAAGACGGCTTCGAAGGCAACTGAATGGCTGCCAGTTCGACCAGGCACGGATTCCGCATTTTTCCTAGCGATGATTCATGTGATCCTTGCTGAAAAACTGTATGCTGAAGCGTTTGTCAGGAAGTACACTCAAGGGTTCGAAGATCTTGTCACGGAAGTACAAGACTATACTCCTGAATGGGCAGAGAAGAAGTGTGAGATTTCTGCCACGACCATTCAGCGAATAGCCCGAGACTTTGCCGCCGCTGCTCCGGCAGCCATAGCGCATCCTAACTGGCGGACGTCGAATTTTGTGAATTCTTTTCAAACCGAACGGGCGATTGCCGTGCTGAATGCCCTGATGGGCAATTGGGCACAGCCCGGGGGGCTAATTCCTGATCAGGAAATGAGCACAGCTAAACTTGGGGTTCTGTCTCACCCACCCTTTCCACCAGCTCAGGGAATTAGACTTGATGGAGTGCCTTGGCAGTATCCAATGGTGCCCTTATCCTACGGTGTTATTCAGACGATGCGGGATAATATTTTGACGGGCAAACCCTATGAAGCTAAAGGATGGCTGATTTCCCGGCAAAATCCTGTGCTCTCGATTCCAGAACGGCAAAAAACCATTAATGCATTGATGAAGTTGGATTTTGTGGCAGTGATTGATATTCAAGCAAGTGATACAGCGTATTATGCCGATGTTATCCTGCCGGAATCCAGTTATCTCGAACGCTATGATGGTTTGATTCCTATTAAAAATAAAATTTTCATTCGTCAACCGGTGATCGAGCCTCTTTATGATACGAAAAGCAGCTTGATGATTTATAAGGAATTGGCCGACAAATTGGGTCTCGGAGAATTTCTACCTTATAAGGATGAATTGGATCTCTTGTCCCAGCAACTAAACCCGTTTCCAGTGAGCATAGAGGATTTAAAAGGTGCTGGACATTATGAGGTCAAAGATTTGAAGGAAGACCATTCCAAAGATTTTGAGTTCCAAACGAGCAGTGGGAAAATAGAAATCTCATCGAGCATTATGGCACAAATGGGCAAGAAGGCTGTACCCACTTGGAATGAACCCCCACGGCCAGAGGTCGACCACTATTATCTCTTAACGGGTAAAACGGCGCAGCACACCCAAATGTTCACTCAAAACAATCGCTGGCTTTTGGAAGTTTTTCCTATCAATCGAGCTTGGCTGCACACTTCAGTGGCCACTAAGCTTGGAGTCAAGTCGGATGACGAAGTGGTTATAGAGAGTGAGGTTGGAAAAGTTACTATTCAGGCCTATGTAACAGAGGGGATACGACCGGATTGTATCTTTATGGTCGGAGGATTTGGTCATGTAAGTAAAGGACTGAAATCAGCCTATGGTCTGGGGGCGAGTGATTCTGCTCTGCACAAGACCGTGACGGATCCAATTTCAGGTGGCTCATCCTTAAGCGAGACCTTTGTAAGAGTGAGTAAGGCATAGGCGTAGGAGTAGGAGGGAAAAATATGGCTGTACGCATGGGATTTGTCATCATTACTTCACGCTGTATTGATTGCGATGCCTGTATGGTGGCTTGTCGGGCAGAAAATGACGCGCCGCTTGGGCATACTCGCAATTGGGTCAAGAGCAGTGGAGTTCAGGGACAGTACCCGAAGGTTAGGGAAGTTTTTCAGCCCGGAAATTGCATGCATTGTGAGCACCCACCCTGTGTATCTGTTTGTCCGACAGGGGCTTCACAAAAACGTGCTGATGGGATTGTAATCATCGAAAATGGTAAATGTATCGGGTGTAAATATTGCATTGTAGCTTGCCCGTATGACGCCCGCTTTGCTAATCCTGAAACTGGAAAGGCTGATAAGTGTACTTTATGCTTGCAGCGTCTTGAGCAGGGGCTGGAACCAGCGTGTGTTCAAACTTGCTTAGGGAAGTCACGCCAAGCAGGGGACCTCAACGACCCGGAGAGCATCGTCTCTAAATTGATCGCCAAGTACCAGACGCGAGTGTTGCTAAAACAAGTGGGTACCGGCCCGAACATTTATTATATTGATGAAGCTGTTTCAGAAATCCCTGAGGGGAAGTGAACTCGTTCACTCTACTTATAGAAGCAGGAGTGTTTAGAATTGGATAAACGGTTTAGGAGGTATGATGCGTGGAATTAACCTGGGGTTTAATGATAGTTATTTACCTCTTTACTGCAGGACTTAGTGCGGGGTCAATGATAACGTCAAATCTCGCCTTCCTCTATGGGGGCAAAGACTTCGAGCGAGTTGGTCGCTTTGGTGCCTATATCTCGCCTTTCCCCATCTCTCTGGGGTTAGGAGTACTATTACTAGATCTGGGTAGCCCTTTTAACTTTTATCGCTTATTCCTTACCTTACAAGTCAGGTCCCCGATGTCCTACGGGAGTTGGGCGATACTCTTGTTTACTGGTTTAAGTGTCATTTACCTCTATCTTTGGCTCCCAGAAAAATATCAGATTGTTGGGCGCAGAAAGAGTTCGGAAAAGTGGAAAAAATGGTTGGCAATATTTATGCCCTTCTTGTCCGTGGGCGTCGCATCCTATACCGGTCTCCTACTCAATGCTGCCGTGCGCCCATTGTGGAATGCCCCCTTGCTCCCGGTGCTGTTTTTAGTTTCTGCTTTATCGACTGGGGTTGCCTCAGTGATCTTATTATCGACTCTGAGTCCCTGGCAGCGTGCTAGACATCAGGAATTGCATGTCTTAACCAAAGCAGATGCCGCATTGATTATTCTCGAGTGTTTGATTATACTAATAATGATCTTAATGGGAAGCTTCAACTCTGTTAGTGTAGCGATGGCCTTTGGTAGTTTGTTATTCGGACAATATGCTTTGATCTTTTGGTTTTTGATTGCGGGACTCGGTTTGATTCTTCCTTTTGCCTTGGAATTGATGGAACTTAAGGATAAAATCCCAGTCAGATGGGCTCTACCTGTTACGGTGAGTAGTAGTTTTCTGGTCTTATTTGGTGGATTTTTCGTGCGGTATATCATAACCTATGCCGGTCAGTCAAGCGGTTGGTTTTAGTAAGAGGGGGCTGGGAGTAGGGTGCCTAAACAATTAGAATGGACAAGACGTGCGGCGTTGCGCTTAGCCTGGCTAGGGGTGATCGCCGCTAGTGCTTTGACAATCGAGCCGCTCCTTAAGTACCTCACGAGTAAAGAGGACCGACTTCAATCTCCCCTAGTGGCGTACAACAAACCACTTGTCGTCAGCAGTGACTGGCAAAATACAGCCAATGCTCGGGTGTGGGTCAAACAAGATTCCTTGGGCGTCATGGCCTTGGTGGCCACTTGTACTCATCTGGGCTGCGAGGTTCATTATCAGCCGGAAACGAAAGAATGGCTTTGTCCGTGTCACGGGAGTATATATGACCTAGAGGGCAGGCCTGTATCAGGACCTGCCCCTAAAGCTTTGCCACGAGTCGCCGTGGAACGCAAAGCAGATGGCTCACTGATGATTAATACGTCAAAACTGGTAGGAATGGATACGCGTTTATGAAAGACCAAGAAAACTTTGTCAACCACATTAGACCGCGATTCGTCCCCAATGGAGTACTGAGTGTATTCTACACTTTTTGTCTCGGAGGGTTGTCCTTTCTGGCCTTTGTGTTAATTGGAATTACTGGTCTCCTGCTGATGTTCCATTATCAACCTGGAGATAGAACTGGCTACAATAGTATCTTAACGATAGCCACGGTAATTCCCTATGGCGGAGTCATTCGGAATTTGCATTATTGGGCTGGTCAGCTCATGGTGGTCACAGTTAACCTTCATATGCTGCGTGTTGTTTGGACTCATTCCTACAAGCCGCCTAGACAACTGAATTGGCTGGTGGGCGTGGCTCTCCTATTGCTTATCTTGTTCTTAGACTTCACGGGTTACTTGCTGATCGGATCCCAAGAAAGCGGAGCGGCAGCGACGGTTGCTGTCAATATTTTAAGATTAATTCCAGGTAATGTAGGGAGAGGGTTAGCTCAGATCTTGTTTGGTGAACCTTCTGCCTTGAGTGGAAGTACCCTTGTTGTGTATGTATGGCATTGCGTTGCCTTACCTATGGTCGCTTTGTTCTTACAACTATATCATTTCTGGCGTATTCGCCGTGATGGGGGAGTGCGCCCGCTCTAAGGAGGAGGCTTGAACCAATGGCTCGAACGTCGATTAAACACCTCATAGAAAAAGAGGGAATAGCCTCGATACTATTTTTGGTTTTCTGTACGGCCCTAGCTTTAACGTTTACGGCGAGTGTTGGAACGAGTAATCAGGCTCCTTCTGCCTCGCATGCAGTTGCTCCGTGGATTTTTGGTCCAATCCAAATTCTTTTATTATATATCCCCCCGTTGATAGGCGCTCTTTTTTTCCCCATTATTATTATCGCAGGGCTTGCTGGGTTGCCATGGCTCGTTAATTATTTGGGCGAGAGGTCGGGTGAACGGATCTTTAGTGTTTTCTTCTGTCTCGTTATAGTCCTTCTGTTCTGGTTTATGGTTCAAGAAGTATGGTGGATTTAATATGAGAAAAGTATTCTTGCTGGCAAGTCTTTTACTCATTCTGATCGTCATACTCACCCTGAAACAGGGTAGGAGTCCGGAATGGGGCAATTATCAAAAGGAGTATTTCACAAAACAGATCGCCAAATTGCAAGTTGAACTTGGATCGGTCAACGATGAAACCAAGCAAAAACAGATTCGACAAGAAATAGTTACTCTTCAAAATCGAAAGCCAGAGATTATCAACCTCGTACTTCCAAATGGTCAGGTTGAACGGTGTAAAACTTGCCACATCGGTATTGAAGAGATCTCGAACTCCCACCCCAGCAATACGTTCGGGTGTGCGGTTTGCCATGGCGGAAATCCTCTGTCGTTGGATGAAACAACGGCTCATGCTCAAATGTTTGGAGGTAGTCACCCAGGTTCCTTAAGTGTAGCCACCTTAAGTTGCGGGGGTACCGGGGCAAATGGAGTTGCTTGTCATAGTGGCAACCATGATTCTGCCCAAAATCTTGTGGACTCAGTTAAAGCCTCGATCATGTCTACAAAGGCCGGAGAGTTAAGCATTGTACGCATGACGTTTGGAATAGATAAAACAAAAGAGGTGCCAGGACTCTCAAAGGGTCAAGTGGCTTATCTTTACCCAAGTCCTCTACAGGGGCGACCAAATGAAGGCAGTTTTCGACAGAATTGTCTGGGTCAATGTCATCAAAGCGGAGGGGGAATTCCTGTACCCTTATCGAAAGGAACACCTACAACTATTAATAGTAATGAAGAAGGAGTTCCGCAAAGCAAGCAGATAAGCAAATCAGACGAGGAAATCCACGGTAATGGCTGTGAGTCCTGTCATGTCTTGACCAATCCCTCGCATACGTATATCGGGGATGATACAACCATAAAAGCAAATATTGACAATGGCCACGGCATGGTTCATAGCCTCACGACCCAAATCCCCTACACTCAATGTAACCAATGTCATAACCAAGGGAGCCATGACCCTCTAAAAATGACCTTTTCTGTACGCCCTGATCTGCTCAAGGTAGTCAGAGACTGGATGGCAGGAGATACAACTTGGACAGACCGCCTGAGTGATTATTATCTGCCTGGTGAACTATTTGCCAGGTGTGAAGTTAGCCTGGATTGCATTGATTGCCATACAAGGCAGGATGTCATGGGAGACGATAAGTTATATACCTCCCAGCATGATGCAGTTCATATCCAATGTCTCGATTGTCATGGAACCAAAGAAAAACTTCCTCTAACTAAGAAAGTTGAAAATCCGAATGATCTGATGTTTAAAGAGTATATCTCGAATCCTGAATTTCCTGAGTTAAAAAAAGGGGATGAAATATTTATTACGACGAAAGGGGAAGAACTTCCCTTCTTACGTCATAATGGAGCGAATTGGATTCAGACTAGTCGAGTCACTGGGAAAACGTTTAAAATACCTTTAGTTGTTGGTAGCAGATGTGAGCAAACTCTTGATGAACAAGGGGCAGATTCGTGCCATAAATGCCATGACAGAACTGCACTACATCCTTAAACAAATAGTGTCTCAATTGAATAGTAAGTGTTAAAATGGTTGACAAATATAATAGGATCATATACCATATTCTTATACCCTACCAGGGTATGGGCTTGAACTAATTGTTTGGGAGAGTGGTGTGGAGATGTCAGCGTTTATCTTGGAGAAATTGTGTCTGGCGTGTAAGCACTGTGTCAACGCTTGTCCGGTACAAGCAATCACAATGATGGCACATTTCCCGGTTGTAGACCCAACTAAGTGTACGGAATGTGAAACCTGTATTGAAAGCTGCATGCATGGTGCTATTACTTTTAGGGTAACTGAGGAGGAGAAAGCGAATGGATAATGATCAACAACCTGAAAGTGAACTCGTTCAACTAAAGTTGAACATCGAGACTTCGGTGGGGGAGTCTACCCCCACCGAAGCGGAGTACGGGGGCCCACTCCCACTTGAAGAAGTGGGAGTCTTACGATTGGATAAACAGGAGCTACTGCTTCAGTTAAATGTTGTAGAGGCAAAGCTTGTAGATTTAAAAGCACGCTGGCCGGCTCATTCGGTACATGTGACAATGGTAACTGAACTGGAGGACTTGGAAGAGGAGAGGGACCACATCTTGAACTTAATTAAGTCAATATGACGTCATTCTGGGGGGAATAGCAGGTATTGAAGCGGATATAATATGAAAAAGGTAAATAATGAGGAGGATAATTATGGATCTTAATTATGAAGTAAAGACCAATAAAACCTTTTCAACAGCCGTTGAAGATTTGAAGAAAAGCTTAAGCGAAAATAATTTTGGTGTTTTATGGGAGCTCAACTTTAAAGAAAAGTTGGCGGAAAAGGGATTAGATTTTCAGCCAAATTTTAAGGTATTGGAGGTATGTAATCCAAAACAAGCAAAAGAGGTATTGGACCTTTATATAGAAGTTGGATATTTTCTTCCTTGTAAGATGGTTGTGTATGAAAAAGAAAACGGTGTTTTTATGGGGATGATGCGTCCTACTTCGCTGATAGGTATGTCGGGGAAAGAAGAATTACTAAGCATAGCCCAACAGGTAGAAACAGTGTTGAAGAAAGCTTTAGATTCGGCAATTTAGAAAGATAGTTTATGGATGAAATCATACCTAAAGGCACCCTGTCCTTTTTGATACAGGATGCCTTTAGGTATGACGTGAGAACGAAATATGATGTAAACTTTGCTAGCTTATGCACTATATTTCACAAAAAAACATAATTGTGATGTACTACTTCCGAAGAATGAACATTATTTTAATGTTATGGTCCGAAATAGTATAATTAGGTTTATTAAGTTGATATTTATGGTATATTTAACCTTAAAGATAAGTGATTATTATGCAGTGCTGTATGACTAATAAAAGGTGAACTCTGACCCTGCATAATTTTAGCTTATTCAATATAAGGAGGGCACTTTATGAATGACCAAAAAACACTTGAAAATTTAATGGAAGCTTTTGCAGGAGAATCACAGGCTAATCGAAAATATCTTGCTTACTCAAAAAAGGCTGAGTCAGATGGCAAGAAGAATGCTGCAAAACTGTTTAAAGCAGCTTCAGATGCCGAAACTCTGCATGCGCACAAGCATTTCGAGGTCGCAGGTAAGATTAAGTCAACTGTTGAAAATCTAAAAGATGCAGTCAATGGAGAGAATCATGAATATCAAAGCATGTATCCGGAATTTTTGAAAGTTGCTCAAGAAGAAGGAAATCAAGCCGCAGTGAGAACCTTTACATATGCTTTAAAGGCTGAAGAGGTTCATGCAAGACTCTATCAAGAAGCATTGGATAATCTGGATCAGGGGGAAGAAGTATTTTACTATCTTTGTCCTGTTTGTGGAAACATTGAGAAAGTGGTGCCCGAAAAATGCTTTATCTGCGGTGCATCGGGAACAAAATTTATTAAGTATTAAGGACCTACATACCGTTAGGTGAAGGTTTCTGCTCGCTAACCAGAACGTATCTTTACGTTCTGGATTTTTATATTATGATTGTTTGAACTTTGACTTTGTAACTAAAGAGGTGAGAAATATGCGTTGTGATCTTTTAATAAAGAATGGCTTCATCATAGATGGTTCGGGGAACCCTGGGTTCTTTGGCGATCTGGCTGTAGCTGAAGGGAAGATTATTGCGGTTAGCACCAATCTAGAATGCGAAGCAGAGAGAGTTATAGATGCTTTAGGATTAACCGTATGTCCAGGTTTTATAGATCCCCATGTACATGAAGAACTCACAGTTTTAACGAGTGGTAAGTTTGAGGAATATCTTCGACAGGGGGTTACCACGATGATTAACGGGAACTGTGGACATTCTATAACCCCTTATTCCTCTGATAATATCTATGAATACATGGCAGAAAAGGGGCTTATTTCTAGGGAAACAAAAGAAAGAAATAAACGGGTCGAACCCACCTGGTTTGATTTCACAGGCTATATAGACGTTATCAAGAAGAAGGGTACCAACATAAATATGGGATTCCTTCTCGGGCATGGCACACTAAGATGGAGCGTTATGGGAGGTGCTCAGAATAGAAAACTTACCAATGAAGAAGACAAAAAGATAGAGCAGCTTATTGAAGAGGGCTTGGAACAGGGGGCTTTAGGGATATCAACTGGCTTAACCTATAGCCCAAGTAAATATGCCGATACCGAAGAATTGATTAAACTATCTAAGATCGCTAGAAAATATGATGGGATATATACATCCCATATTAGAAACTATCTTGGTGTCCCAGAGGCTGTTAAAGAAACCATAAAGATTGGTGAAGTGGCGGGGATAAGAGCTCAGGTATCCCATCTGACGCCAAACTGTCCTGATGCTTTTGACGAAATACTGTTAGCGAGGAAAAGGGGAGTGGAAATTGCAGTCGATACTATTCCCAAGAGCAGCGGACTCTTCAAGAGATGGGACAGATTACTTCAGTTTATCGTATCATCATCCTCTAGACTCTTTGAATTAGACATCAATGGCTCCCCAGAGGCCTTTAAGACTCCTGAGGGAAGAAAAAGGATTATCAAAAAAGTAAGATTTAAAGATAAACTTTTGCTTATTAATACGGCTGATTCTCAAATGGAAAATCGAAGTTTGAAAGAAATTGCGCTCGAGAAAAAGATGGGGGTCGATGAACTAATCCTTAATCTCTTAGCAAATGAAAGGGATAAACTGACCTTCTGTCAGGGTGGCTTTAACAGACAGGATTTCTCTGGAAAGCCTTATGCTGATAATATAGCTAAAAACCCACTTGTCATGGTGGGATCAGATAAGGTATCTGGAGAAATCGACGACCCTTATGCCTGGTATGAAGTATTTAGAAAAGGTGCATTTCCAATATTTCTGGACTTATGCAGGCAAAAGGGTGTGATCATCGAAGAGATTATCAGAAGGGTAACTTCCCTACCAGCACAGCAGTTCAGATTGAGTGATAGAGGTATGCTCGCTAAGGGGAAGGCAGCTGATATTACCATAATTGATATTGATAATTATAATTATCCCTCCAACGAGGAAATCGATTACAAAAACCCGTTGACTATGGCGAGGGGGGTGAAGTATACGATTGTTAATGGCAAAGTAGCTTTAGATAATGGAAAGTTAAAAGAAATCAAGGCGGGTCAGTTATTGTCGAAATATGGCAGAAAGTTATAAAAGCCCAGGCTAGAAATGTGTGGGATCTTCTCGCTGTTAAAAAACGACAAATTGCTCTAAAAGTTGGTCGGTATCTGGCTATATGTAAGAGGGGATTTCTGAGAATGAATGAAGGTTGAGGTGACCGAGGTGAAAACTAATTACCGTATTGCGTATGATAAATACTGGCTGGATTTGAAAAATAAGGTCCCTGAAGAAATTGTAACTCAGCTTGCTGTGAAATACGATATTAGCACCCGTCAATTCGTTGTGACGTTCTTTAATTCAGAGTACATTTTAGATTGTGACACTGAAACCATATCCAGGAGAACAGACGGACACGTCCCGGAAATTATAGCATCCATATTAATCCTTAATTACTTAGTCTATGCGCAAACTCCTATGAAAATGGCTAAAAAGTGGGTAAGCCTTAAGGAAATACCGAACGGAGGTATGTTATTTTACCCTGCATTTTATAAATATTCACTTGTAGGACTTATCGATGCGTTTGGACATCAGCCCGAACAATTATTAGAGAGCGCGGCCACCTTAGGCGGTCAACCGGCATCATTCGGCGATGCGTCTGTTATTTGTCAGGCATTTCCTGAAATTCCCTTATGCGTGATTGTTTGGGAAGGGGACGAAGAAATTCGGCCCAATGCCACCATCCTTTTCCAGCCTTCAATTGAACGCCTGCTGCACATCGAGAGCATTATCGGTCTTGGCGCGTATCTTGCGGAGAAATTGCAGCGGGGGGTAACTTTTTTGGACAAACAAACATAATATATCATGGTAATGCAAGATTAACACTCCTTAACTCTTTCTTCTGTTCTTGGTCTTATGGACTGTGTCAACGGTCATATGAAAGAGAGGAATGATCATTATGTCTTGCAGTAACCCGACCCAATTTCTACCGTTTCTAATAACTATAAAGGAATTTTTCAATACCTTATTGAGATTGATTGAGCTATTGATTAACATGATTGGCGGCTAGCCTCACTTTGATCTAGATTGAACTAAAATGGCAAACCTATTGCTATTATGTAAAAATCTCTATCAAAGGAGGAGAAGTAAATGACATTATTCGGTAATAAAAGAATCTATCTTAGATTATGCTGGCCTCCCCTATGTTGTCCTCTACCGTTTGTTGGCGGAGTAGGAATTATTTCGATTGCTATTTTGGTTTTTATCGCTTTAGTAGTTATTTTCTAAGTGAATAAATTTTAACTGGCTATCATCTGAAAAGGTGGTAGCTTTTAATAATTTATACATAAATGAATGATTTTCTGGATATGTATTCGCTCAATTCGGGGAACACTCTAAGAGGCAACTTATACTATAGGAGGGTCAGTAAAATGTCAGAAGGTCTTCAAACGATAAATAGTCATTATGAACTGGCGATCATAGGTTGTGGGCCGGCAGGAATGTCAGCGGCTCTTAATGCCAAAATTCGAAACAGAGATTTTATATTACTGGGCTCCGAATTTTGCAGTCCAAAACTCTCGAAAGCCCCACAAATTGATAATTGGCTTGGCTTTCCAGAAATAGGTGGAGAAGAATTACGTCGACGTTTCTTAAATCATGTTGAGAACAAGGGAATTCCAATTGTCCCATTTAAAGTGACGAATATCTATCCTGGACCACCCTATACTCTGGTGAGCAAAGATCAATCCATCGAAGCAGATGCTATTATTATTGCGACAGGCGTATCAGTGAATAAACTATTTCCCGGCGAAGCAGAATTACTAGGTAATGGGGTTGGATATTGTGCAACGTGTGACGGCCCTCTATATAAAAATAAAAATGTTGCAATCGTTTCTTACAATCGGGAAGGGGAAGATGAGGCTAATTTTATGGCAGATTTCTGTGCTAAAGTTTATTATATTCCCCATTACAGCGACTTAGCGAGGCTTGACCCACGAATCGAGGTTAAAAAAGGAAAGGTTAAGGGTATCGTTGGAAACGAAACTGTCAAACAACTCGATCTAGGTGAGGAACAATTGCCGGTGGACGGTGTATTTATTATTCGAGATACCCTGCCTGCAGAGCAGCTGATATCCGGTCTGGAAATGGAGGATACTGCAATAAAGGTGAATCATAAACTTGAGACAAGTATGCCCGGCTTATTTGCTGCAGGGGATTGCACAGGTCAACCCTTTCAATTAATAAAGGCCGCAGGAGAAGGTGGAACAGCTGCCCTACAGGCCGTGAAATATTTGGATAAACTTAAACAAGTATAAATCTGCCCTAAGCCAGCATTTTGCCAATAATCAGCTACATGTCGGCTTCTTCAATAAGATTAAAATGTTCACTTCTCTGCAAAATTATTGAATTGCTTAAGTAAATGGCCTGGGTAATAGGCAAAAATCACCCAGGCCAAATTTAATTACCATATGCTAGAATTTAAACTAAGGATTTTGCTTAAATGGAACTTGATTTAATGGATCTTGATCTAAAGGGTACCCGAAAAACGATTCTGGGCCTCTGTTGTATTGGACTTTAATTCCATCGTTGCTGTTGCTGGTACCCATAGGGGTATCGGTGCCGGGGATGGTCTGGCGATTTTCACTAACTAAGTTAACACCAAAATTATTAAACAAATACAGTGACAATAAAATAATAATGACTGCTAACTCTGTCTCGACTAATACGAGTGGGTAACGTCGGCTGTTTTCTTCACTCATGTTGTAGCTTCTCCTTTCTACATTAAGACATTATATTAGAAATGGGGGCAGTATAGCTTATTCGACATGTACAATAGATGTTAATGGAAGGGCAAGAAAGAACGAACGAGATTTATGGTGGTTTACATGATAGATTTCAGCTCAGGTTGTTGTAGTGTAATGGTAAAGGTAGGATTCCTCCTACCCTTACCAATATTATTGAGACACAAACGTAATATTCCTAATCGGGATACGAACCACTGGACGAAGTCCGTCGATAGGAGTACCGATGTTGGAAAAAAGTAGAGCATTAGTTAAAAGTGCCACGCCATCTTGTAACCCTCCAAAGTCTCCAACCCAGAAACCAGAATCCATTCCAATTGCCAAACGCGCTCCAATAGGGTAAGAGTCAAATAATCCTATCCTCAAAGGCAAACAAGGTACTCCTAAAGATGAATATGGTTTCCCAAAGAGCATATGGGTGATCCCCTTCCTGTTTATTTGCCACTACGTGGCAATAAGATAAGAAGATCTAGGGTTCAGCAATTAGGAATATTACTACTACAACATATGGGAGCGAGTCCCAGAATGTTACTAGCAAACCCATCTATGCTAAAAATAGTAAGCAGTTGCTCTTAAGCTTGCACTTTTTTAGGACAAGAATCATATGATGAAATTAGAGAGAGATAACCCCGATACTATTTGGAGGACTGAGACAAGGCCCACTCTATCTTATAGGCCACTTGATTGGCCAAATTTAGAATAAGGGGTTTTATATATGGGCTTTGGAGTACCGTTTGTTCCAGTACCGCCTATCGTTGCACTTTTTGACACTTATCCTATTGGTGCAACACTCCGAATAGGTATGGATGCTGGTTTCTGGCGCGGGCAATTTGGAGGAATTCAAGATGGCGTTGCACTTTTGACCAATGCTCTACTTCACTCTAACCTTGGGACCCCAATTGATGGACTTCGACCAGTAGTGCGCATCCCTATCCGCTCAATCACTTTCGTTAGCCAATAATCATACAAAAGGGTCGTAAAGATACTTTAGTTATCGATACGACCCTTTGCAATATTGGAAGGGATTGAAATTGGGCTATAAGTGTGAGAGCAGAGCAACTAAGATCAGATCCACCGACTATAAAGATAACATTAGGCAAAGAACAGTAAATGGGACACCTTAAGCACACATTTAAGGATATAATTCATATGATGAAATTAGAAAGGGAGATAACCCCGATACTATTTGGAGGACTGAGACAAGGCCCACTCTATCTTATAGGCCACTTGATTGGCCAAAATAAAGAAAAAAGGGGTTATTTATATGGGCTTTGGATTGCCGTTTGTTCCGGTACCACCTATCGTTGCACTTTTTGACACTTATCCTATTGGTACGCCACTCGCGATAGGGATGGATTCTGGCTTTTGGGCCGGTCGATTTGGAGGAATTCAAGATGGCGTTGCACTTTTAACTAATGCATTACTTTTCTCTAACATTGGTACCCCAATTGATGGACTTCGACCAGTTGTGCGTATCCCTATCCGCTCAATCACTTTCGTCAGCCAATAATCATTTACAAAAGGGCCGTAACGAAATTTAGTTTCGATACGGCCCTTTTGTGATACTTGTACCGCCAGTGTCTTCGTGGGTGCTAGCCGAGTTTTCTTTATACTGGAGTGGATCAGGGCATATTAATAGTACTTAAAAAGTTTCAGATAGACTAACCTTTGCGGTCAAGATGGAGTTCCGCTAATGCTCTTTGGATAACATTTAGAAGTCTTTGTGGTAGGGATTTACTCGAATTTGCAGAAGACTCGACCGCTTCATAATTTTTAAGTGAAATATTGCGGGCTTCTGGCGATTGTAATTGATCCGAATCGAATGATTCTGTTTCAGTAATCAGATCATCCGCCGCCCTATTATTTTTAAATAGCCGGACAGTGACGTATTCTTTTTTCATACGATCTCCTCCTTCACATAATGAGAACAGTAAAAAGATTATCTATATTAGGATATGACGGACTATGAAAATTGTCTTATGAATCGGAGGCATATTATCTTATAAAGATGATGTTGTGATCATCATCAACGATACGCTCTGAAGGTTTTATGAGACAGAGTTGAAGCCGTAAGAAGCATTGAAATCCATATATAGGTATGTTCCTAGGCATTTTTGCTTATCCTATTAATGAACCTAAGGGAGGTATGCGAGTTAATTATGCCTAATCAAACCATAGCGAGTCGCAATCCCCAAAAACCAATCAATATATATTTCAATCGTTGTTTTTCTACGACTCACAAAATCATTCAATTATTTTTAAGCTATCCTGATACCCGTAAATTTAAGATTTACATTTCTCATGGCTGCGCAAATAGCAACCTTCAAGAGGTTGCAGATTACTACGAGGTGGAACCATCAATTAATGGGAGGGACTATGTTGATTACTGCTTAAATTTTTGTCTTAAGCACGAGATTGATTTGTTTGTGCCAAGATATAATGTAACTACTTTAGTCGATTACAAAGAAGACTTTGATCGTATAGGGGTCAAAGTAATGTTTATTGGGAGTTCTGAGACTTATCAATTTCTGGAGAGCAAAGTAAAAACTTATAAAGTTTTGAATAATACTAATATTATAGCGATCCCAAAAACATTTTGCGTTAAAAACTATGATGACTTTCAAACTGCATATAAGAAAATAGCCAAAGTTGGGAGCAGCGCCTGCATGAAGCCTATCTCTGGGATTGGAGGAAATGGCTTTAAAAAAATCATAGAGACTATGACCGAGATCGATGAGCTTTATCTATCGACAGGTTCGACGATTGCGAAGGAAAGGATAGCTCGCATCTTACAGGACTCGCGAAATGTGGAGCCGTTTATAGTGATGGAATACTTAGAAGGGGATGAATTTAGTATTGATTGTTTAGCGTATCAGGGAGAATTAATCAGGGCTATTCCTAGAAGAAAGATCGACTTGTACTGTCAAAACGTAGAACATAGAATAGATTTGATTGTTATAGCTCAGAAACTTACTAAAAAGTTCAACCTAAGCTATTTGTACAATATTCAGGTTAAGTATCACAAAGGAAAACTATACCTTCTTGAAATTAACACCCGGATGTCCGCCGGGATTCATAAGTCTAGTTTAGCGGGTGTTAATTTTCTATATCTTGCTATTAAGCTGCTGAACGGAGAAGCTGTGACTAATCGAGAGACAATACGTTGGGATTTTCAGATACGCGCTATAGAAAACTATGAGCTTACAGACCTAACCCCATTATATTCTTCCGCCCCAATCTAAATCCAATTCAAAAGGTCTTAGACTCCTAAAAGTGGAGTTTTAAGAATTGAAGAAAAAAAAAGAAAGCTCATCTATAAAGATGGGCTTAACGCAGGAAAAGGATAAAGCTAATAATCGTTTTAACGGCACCGGAAGTTGGAAAATCAATGAGAAAGAGGCGGATGAGGGACTTGGACTGGTGTTTCTAAGTTATGGACAAAGTGGCTCCGTAAGAATCAATTTCTAGAACCTGAGCCTGAGCGTTTACCCCATACTGCTCTAGCGTAGTTATCATGTTCTGGCATACTTCTTGCTTAGAGTCTTCGGTAATAAGGGCTATCAGAGTGGGTCCGGAACCACTGAGAGCAGCTCCATAGGCTCCGGCTTCGAGGGCGGCTTCTATGGTCTCGAGCATGCCGGGAAGGAGAATTGCCCGTTGGTTTTGGTGAAGAACGTCGCGCATTCCTTCCTTTAGAAGAGAATAATCCTCTCGAATAATGGCTTCAATCAGTAATCCAACATGGGAAATATTAAAAACGGCATCATTTCGTGTAACGTGCGTCGGCAAAATTCCTCTGGCTTTTTCTGTGTTCAGGCGGGTGTTAGGAATAACTACTACCGCTTTTAAGTTGGGTGATTGGGCCAGGACACGGGGAAAAATACCATCTTTGGCTGGTACGGATAGGGTGATCCCTCCATATAAAGCAGGGGTGACATTGTCTGGGTGGCCTTCTATGGAATTTGCAACTTGGAGTAATTCATACTTTGTATATGGTGATCCGGCTAAGGTATTAGCGGCTACTAGACCGCCCACGATGGCGGCGGAACTGCTTCCTAAACCACGAGCGGGGGGAATATGATTTTCAAGTGTAAGGGCGACAGAGGGATTAGGGTAATGAAGCAGATCCCAGAGATGGCACATTGTTTGCCATACGAGGTTACTTGCATCGGCCGGAATCCCGTCGCGGTATGATCCAGTTAAAGAAATTTGAAACGGTTGATTGGGTTCAACCGTTATCGTGTTGTGCAGTTGAAGTGCCAGCCCTAAACAGTCAAATCCAGGACCTAGATTGGCGGAGGTGGCTGGTATCTTAACGCGAATCATCGTGTTCCTCCTTATTGGCCATTTTCAAAGCGAATTACATTGTGAATATTCAGGACCTTGCTATATGCTTGGATAGAATCTAGAGCTTCTTGAAGTGCTCCTTCACGACAGGGATGAGTCATAAGGACGATCTCTGCCTGATTTTTACCGCGAGGTTTTTGAATGATCGAGGCGAAGCTAATATTTGCTTCGGCAAAGAGTAAGGCTAGAGTAGCTAGGACACGGGGCTCGTCTTTGACAAGGAGGCGAATATAGAACGCAGTATGGAAATCTGAGATGGCTTTAAGTGGAAGATCAAGATAACAGGTACAATTAAGCCCAGAGGTTGAGTGCGCTTGGATATTGCGAGCAATCCGCATAATATCGGATATTATGGCACTTCCGGTGGGGAGAGAACCAGCACCTCGACCATAAAACATGGTTTCTCCAACTGCATCACCAACGACATAGATGGCGTTAAATACTCCGTTGACAGATGCAAGAGGATGGGTAAGAGGTAATATTGCCGGATGAACGCGAACTTCTATACCTTCAGCTTGGTGTTTAGCAATGGCTAACAGTTTGATGGTACAGCCAAGTTCAGCGGCATAAGCTAGATCTTCACGAGTTATTTTGGAAATGCCTTCGACAAAGACGTCTTTGAGGGCTACGCGTGAATTAAAGGCGATGGAGGAAAGAATGGCAAGTTTTCGGGCTGCATCTAAGCCGTCGACATCAGCAGAAGGGTCTGATTCGGCATACCCTAATTGTTGTGCTTCAGCAAGGACTTCCGAATACTCTCGGCCTTGCTCGGCCATGGCAGTAAGAATGTAGTTGGTCGTTCCATTAATAATCCCAATTAGATCGGTAATGCGATTGGCGGCTAGGGACTCTTTTAAAGCAGCAATAATCGGAATTCCGCCTCCCACACTCGCCTCAAAGTAGAGGCCCTTTCCTGCTTGATTGGCAGCATCAAGAAGCTCATGACCATGAAGGGCTATTAAGTCTTTATTCGCGGTGACGACATGTTTACCCTGTCGTAAAGCTTCTAATATAAATGTGCGAGCGGGTTCAATTCCTCCCATCACTTCGACAATAATCTCTATTTCAGGATCTTGAAGAATTTCTGCAGGTTGATCAGTTAATAGAAAGTCTCCGTGAACATCACGCTCTCGATGAAGATCCTTGTCGAGGATGCCTTTAATGTGAATTTCGCAGTTTGTTCGTGTTCGAATATCCTCAGCATTTTGCTGTAATACCCGCACTACTCCTGAACCCACAGTACCTAAACCTATTATGCCAATCTGAATTGTCAAGGTGAGTCAACTCCTCCAAAAAACAAATGTATTTGTATAGTGGACATTATACCTCGTGCTATCGGGCTTTGACAAGAAAATCTTTGAGTAATTTCAAACATATTCCTAGTAAAAAGGGTTGACACTGGGGAATGGATTCTATATCATATACACAAAGTTCGTAATCCAAATGTAATATAACAGTAAGGGAAGTGTACCTAGGGTTCCGAGGAGAACCTGTCTGGTCCGAGCGGTACAGAATCCAAATTGGATTTACACCGTGAGTAGAAAAAACTCAAGCGGAAAGTTCCACGATATAGGGAACTACGCTTGGGCTATTTAATTTATAAGACTATACCTGAGAAAGGGGTCGATGAAATGGGACTAGTTATATACAGTAATGGAGGATTTGTTCCTGAGGAAGAGGCGAAAGTATCGGTTTTTGATCATGGCTTTTTGTACGGAGATGGTATTTTTGAAGGGATTCGTGCCTATCATGGCCGAGTATTCAAATTAGACGAGCATTTGAAACGCCTCTATGAGTCTGCGAAGTCGATTCAATTGAACATCGGCATTTCTAAGGATGAGATGCAGGAGGTTGTCTTAGAATCGCTGCGCAAGAACGGCTTAAAAGATGCCTATATTCGCTTGGTGGTTTCCCGTGGTAAAGGGGATTTGGGACTTGATCCTGTGAAGTGTCCACAGGCCGCAATATATTGTATAGCGGCTTCAATTAAAATCTTTGAGCCAAGCATGTATGAGCAAGGCTTAGAAGTGAAAACAGTGGCTATTCGCCGGAATAATCCGGATTCCTTGAGCCCTAGAATTAAATCCCTAAATTATCTTAATAATATTCTTGCCAAACTCGAGGCCAATCAGGCTGGTGTTGTTGAAGGAATTATGCTTAATCAAGATGGCTATGTTGCTGAGGGGACTTCAGATAACATTTTTGTCTTTCGAGAGGGAGTCTTAATAACCCCTCCTCTTTCGGCAGGAATACTGGAGGGAATCACCCGCAATTCTGTGCTCCAGCTCGCAGTTAAACTGGACATTGAAGTGAGGGAGGAGTTGTTTACACGACACGACCTTTATACTTCAGATGAGTGCTTTCTCACAGGTACTGCAGCAGAACTAATCCCAGTAATTAAAGTAGATGGCCGAGAAATTGGAGCCGGAGTTCCCGGTGATGTGTATAAACGACTACTTGTTGCATTTCGAGAGCTTACCCGTGTTAATGGTCCCGAAATTTACAGCGAATAGATGTATTGCCAAATGAGATAGGAGGGGAATTGAGTATGAGTGAAGAAAAAACAGGATTAAAAGGGGCTACAGTCTTATTAAATGCCCTGCACCAAGAAGGCGTTGACGTTATCTTCGGTTACCCAGGTGGGGTGTTACTTCCCTTGTACGATGCCCTTCTGGATTGTCCCATTCGACATGTGTTGGCACGTCATGAACAAGGGGTAGTGTTTGCCGCAGATGGATATTCGCGAGTCAGTGGAAAAGTAGGGGTTTGTTTAGCAACATCTGGACCTGGTGCGACAAATGTAGTGACTGGCATAGCCAATGCCTTCTCAGATTCTATCCCTTTAGTCGTTTTGACGGGGCAGGTGTCTACGAGTTCGCTCGGATCTGACTCATTTCAAGAAGTGGATATCATCGGGATCACGATGCCTATAACCAAGCATTCTTATTTGGTTAAGGATCCGCGGGAGCTGCCGAGGATTGTTAAAGAGGCATTTTATATTGCCCGAACAGGCCGGCCTGGGCCTGTGCTCATCGATCTTCCCAAGGACGTTTTAGCGCAAGAAAATGTCGAGCCCTTTCCTTCGGATATGAAATTAAAAGGATACAAGGTGTTTGGCAGAGGAAACAATAGTAAGATCGAAGAAGTGGTGAAGGCGCTCTCAGAATGTCACAAACCGGTCCTTTATGCCGGGGGCGGTGTGGTCACCGCAGGAGCAGAAGGAGTTATCAGGCAGTTAGCGGAAAAAGCGAATCTACCGGTGGTTACAACCTTGATGGGGATAGGAAGCCTTCCCTTCGGGCATTCTAATTTGCTAGGGATGGTAGGAATGCATGGAACGGTGACGGCAAACTATGCCGTTGATGATTGTGATTTGCTGATTGCAGTGGGCGTGCGCTTTGATGACCGTGTGACCAGCGGTTTGGGTCATCGTTTTGCCACTAAAGCAAAAGTCATTCATATTGATATTGATCCCGTGGAGATTAGCAAAGTGGTAAAAACGAATATCCAGATCGTTGGGGATGCTCGCTTGGTTCTGGAAGAAGTGTTAGACGTCTTACCGGGGTTTACTGTATCTCAAGTTGCTGACTGGTGGAATCAATTACGTGTTTGGAAGAAAGATCATACTTTGAGCTATGACTTAAACAGACTTACACCACAAATGATAATCGAATGTCTTGGAGAGCTTGCTAGTGAGAATACGGTTATCACAACCGATGTGGGACAACATCAAATGTGGGTAGCTCAGTATTATCCAACCGTGCATCCACGTAATTATGCGACCAGTTGTGGGCTTGGAGCTATGGGTTATGGCCTTCCAGCCGCTGTGGGGGCCCAACTCGCTCGTCCGGACGATTTGGTGGTTTTGATAACAGGAGACGGTTCCTTACAGATGTCGATCCAGGAGTTAGGAACCATTGCTCAGAATAAACTTCCTATTAAAATTATCTTACTAAACAATGGCGTGCTGGGCATGGTTCGCCAATGGCAGAAAACGTTTTATGAGGAGCGGTATAGTCAAATACAGCTCGATGGCAATCCGGATTTTGTCAAAGTCGCGCAGGCCTATGGTATGCTAGGCATCAATGTCGATTCCCCTGATCAGGTTAAAAGCGCTATTTCGGAGGCGATCAAACATCCCGGCTCCGTGCTGGTAAACTTTACGATCTCGCCGAACGAAGATGTTCTGCCCTTAGTTCCACCGGGTAAAGAAATTACGGAAATGATAGTGAGGTAATAACATGTTGCATACACTTGCAGTCCTCGTAGAGAACAATCCTGGAGTTTTAATCCGGGTAGCGGGATTGTTTGCTCGCAGGGGGTATAACATTGATAGCCTTACAGTTTGTCAGACGGAAGATCCTGATGTTTCGAGGATGACGATTGTCGTACATGGAGATGATCAAGTTATCGAACAAGTAAGGAATCAACTCAGTAAACTGGTGGTTGTGCAGACAGTCACGGATTTAACTGGCGAAAGCGTTGTTGATCGAGAGCTGGCGTTAATACGTGTCGAAGTCAGCGCGGAAACACGATCCGTGGTTCTCCAGACGGTCGAAGTTTTCCGGGGACGGGTTGTGGATATGGGTAGAAGCAATATTACCATAGAGTTAACCGGAGACATTGCCAAAATTGATGCGTTTGTACATGCAATTCGCCCTTATGGATTATTAGAGTTGGTGCGTACTGGTAAGATAGCCATTTTGCGCTCTGAAGTTTAAGGATTCTGTAAGACGTAGCGTGTTATAATATAATATGGCCTGTTTTAAGAGAGGCTCATAATTGAAAGGAAGTTGTAAAAATGGTAAAAATGTATTATGAGGTAGATGCGAATCTAGAGTTGTTAAAAGGGAAAGTCATTGCGATTATGGGATATGGGAGCCAAGGGCATGCACAGGCCCAAAATCTAAGAGATTCAGGACTTAAGGTTCTGGTAGCTGACTTACCGGGAAGTGTGAATTGGAAGCGGGCAGTAGAAGCTGGCTTAGAGGTTATGACGGTTCCAGAGGCAGCTGCACGAGCGGACGTTATTCAAATTTTGCTTCCTGATGAGTTGCAAAGTAAGGTCTATCATGCAGAAATTAAGGAACATCTTTCAGCCGGGAAAGCGCTTGTCTTTTCTCACGGGTTTAATATTCACTTTGGGCAAATTGTTCCACCCAAAGATGTCGACGTCTTTATGGTAGCGCCTAAAAGCCCCGGTCACTTGGTACGTCGTACCTATACAGAAGGTGCAGGAGTACCGGCATTGATTGCGGTCTATCAAGATGCCACAGGCAAAGCTAAAGAATTAGCCCTAGCGTATGCCAAGGGAATTGGTTCAACAAAGGCAGGCGTTCTGGAAACAACCTTTAGAGAGGAAACGGAGACGGACTTGTTCGGAGAACAGGCAGTTCTTTGTGGGGGAGCTACAGAACTAGTCAAAGCCGGCTTTGATACGTTGGTAGAAGCAGGCTACCAGCCGGAAATCGCTTATTTTGAATGCTTACACGAACTTAAGCTGATTGTTGATTTGATGTATGAAGGCGGCATAAGTTGGATGCGTTATTCTATCTCGGATACCGCGCAGTATGGGGATCTGGTTACAGGAAAACGAATTATTAATCAAGAAACTCGCAAAGAAATGAAAAAGGTTCTGACAGAAATTCAAGATGGACGCTTTGCTAAAGCGTGGTTACTCGAGAACCAAGTGAATCGACCAGCTTTTAATGCTATGAATAGCATCGAAGATAATCATCTTATTGAAAAGGTTGGGGAACAATTAAGAGGCATGATGAGCTGGCTTAAAAAACACGAATAAGGCAAAGCCCTAAAATTACGCTAAAGTGCTCACTTTGCAATAATGCTTTTTAATAAAGATATTTGGAAGGAAGTTAGAGTAATGCGTCGGATCGAGATCTTCGATACTACTTTGCGAGACGGCGAACAATCGCCGGGAGTTGCACTCAACTCAGATGAGAAATTGCAAATCGCTCGTCAATTAGCTAAGCTGGGTGTTAACGTTCTCGAAGCAGGATTTCCGATCTCCTCCCCCGGCGATTTTGAGGGAGTGCGCCGGATTGCGCAGGAGGTAAGAAATATAAGTGTTGCCGCCTTGGCACGGGCTAACGCCAAGGACATTGAATGTGCCTGGGAAGCGATTTCGGTTGGGGAATCTCCGCGCATTCACACCTTTATTGCTACATCGCCGATTCATATGCAGTATAAATTGCAAAAATCGCCCCAGGGCGTCTTGGAACAAGCCATCCAGGCAGTTCGGTTGGCCAAATCAAAAGTGGGTAATGTGGAATTCAGTGCCGAAGATGCCTCGCGTAGTGAGGTGGATTTTTTGGCGAAAGTTTTCTCAGGGGTTATAAAAGCAGGCGCTACGGTACTCAATATCCCAGATACTGTAGGCTACGCGACACCCGAAGAGTTCTCAGCATTTTTACGAGCGGTTATGGAACGTACGATCGGGATCGAACAAGTCAAAGTCAGTGTACACTGCCACAATGATTTGGGTCTTGCGGTTGCAAATTCTCTTGCTGCTGTTGGGGTGGGGGTTCATCAACTAGAGTGTACCGTCAATGGCATCGGGGAAAGAGCCGGAAATGCAGCCTTAGAAGAACTCGTGATGGCTCTGAACACTCGTAGGGATCAATATGGTGTTGATACAAGTATTGTGATGACGGAGATTGCCAGGGCTAGTCAATTAGTCAGCCGATTAACTGGTATGCTGATTCAGAATAACAAGGCTATTGTGGGTAAAAATGCCTTTGCCCATGAATCGGGTATTCACCAAGATGGTATGTTAAAAGAGCGATCTACTTATGAAATTATGTCACCAAGCGACATAGGAATCGATGCGGAATCAATAGTCTTGGGAAAACACTCTGGGCGCCATGCGGTTCAACAACGCTTTACTGATCTCGGGCTGGATTTAGAAGAAAGCCAATTCGAAGAGATGTTTTCTCGCTTTAAACTATTGGCTGATCGTAAACGCGAAGTGACTACAGCCGACTTGTTTTCCTTAGTTGATTTGAAAGCGGAGAAAGCGGATCAGATTCGCTTAGATTATTTTCAGGTTTCAAGCGGAACGCATCTTATCCCCACGGCGACGGTTGGGCTGATGTATAATGGACAACGTTTAGTAGATGCAACGTGTGGCGATGGACCGGTTGATGCCGCCTTTAAGGCCATTGATAAGGTGCTAGGAACAGAGGGTAAGCTGATTCACTATTCGTTGCAGGCCATTGACGGCGGAGAAGATGCTCAAGGAGAGGTTACAGTTACAGTTAAGTTTGGAGAAAATCTGGTGGGTGGTCGTGGAGTGAGCACAGATATTATCGAAGCTAGCGTGTTAGGCTATCTCCAGGCCGTAAACCGGGCGTTTGGACGAGGATGGATTAAGGTTCGAGAGTGAACTCGTTCAACTAAAGTTGAACATCGAGACTTCGGTGACGAAAGCTTCCGGTGGATGGTTTCGCCGAGCCGCCTCTACTCAAAAGGAACACTTCGCGGCGAAGGAGGAGTCTACCCCCACCGAAGCAGAGTACGTGGGCCCACTCCCACTTATAGAAGTGGGAGTCTTACGATTGGATAAACGCAAATAGAAGGAGGGAGTAAGAGCAATGTCTATGACCATCACGGAAAAGATTCTGGCGCAACATGCTGGCTTGGATAACGTCGTTCCTGGGCAACTGATCACCGCAAAGTTGGATCTTGTCTTAGCCAATGATATTACAGCGCCTGTGGCGATAAAAGAGTTTGCCAAGTTTAGTGCAAAAAAAGTGTTCGATCCTCATAAGGTCGCTCTTGTTCCAGATCATTTTGCTCCTAATAAAGATCTTGCTTCGGCAGAGCAATGCAAATTTGTGCGAGACTTTGCTAGAGAACAACAGATAGAACATTATTTTGAAGTGGGACAGATGGGTATTGAACATTGCCTACTCCCAGAACAAGGACTTACGTTGCCGGGAGACCTGATTATTGGTGCGGACTCCCATACATGCACATATGGAGCTGTTGGAGCCTTTGCCACGGGAGTTGGCAGTACAGATTTAGCAGCAGGCTTAGCCACTGGCGAAGCTTGGTTTCGTGTACCGGAATCCATGAAGTTTGTCTTCCATGGTACCCGTTTTCAAAAATGGGTCGGAGGGAAAGATCTCATCCTTTACCTGATCGGCAAATTGGGTGTCGATGGGGCTCGCTACCGAGCAATGGAGTTCACAGGAGAAGGAATAACGGCCTTATCTATGGATAATCGTTTTACGATTTGCAATATGGCGATTGAGGCTGGAGCGAAAAATGGCATTATAGCACCCGATGACAAGACGTTTGCTTATCTGGAAGGACGAGCACGTCGCTCGTATCCTCTCCAATACAGTGATTCAGACGCTCATTACCTAGAAGTCCAGGAGTTCGACGTTACGGAGATCCCCTTGCAAGTATCCTTCCCTCATTCCCCTGAAAACGCCAAATCAGTACAAGAAGCCAGCGGGATTAAAATTGACCAGGTTGTGATCGGGTCCTGCACGAATGGTCGATTGGAAGATCTGCGGATAGCGGCGGAGATTCTGCGGGGTAAGAAAGTGCACCCTGAAATCCGTTGCTTGGTTTTCCCAGGAACTCAAACTATTATGAGGGATGCCATGCGTGAAGGAATTATCGATACTTTGATTGAGGCGGGGGTTGCCGTTAGTACGCCGACGTGTGGTCCTTGTCTAGGAGGACACATGGGAATTCTGGCTAAAGGGGAGCGGGCTGTCTCCACCACGAATCGGAATTTTGTGGGACGAATGGGGCATGTTGAAAGTGAAGTTTACTTAACCAATCCAGCGGTCGCAGCGGCATCCGCTATCAAGGGTCAAATAGCCCATCCAGAGGAGGTTTCTTAGATTGGGAAAAGCGTGGAAGTTTGGGCATGACATCGATACGGATATCATTTTGCCGGCACGGTATTTAAATAAATCCACTCCCGAACATCTTGCGGCACATTGCATGGAAGATGCGGGTACATCGTTTGCACAGGTCGTTAAAACTGGGGACATTATGATCGGTGGGAAAAACTTCGGTTGCGGTTCCTCGCGCGAGCATGCTCCGATAGCCATTAAGGCTTGTGGCATACAAGTAGTGATTGCAGAGTCGTTTGCTCGGATTTTTTATCGCAATGCATTAAATATTGGCTTGCCGATCATGGAATGCCCAGAGGCTGTGGCGGGAATCTCTGAAGGCGATGAGGTAAGTGTTGATGTCGCAACGGGTAAGATTGAAAATCTAACGAAAAATGTCCAGTTTCAGGCCCGTTCCTTTCCTCCCTTTATGCAGGATTTGATTCGTGCGGGTGGGCTAATTCCTTATATTGAAGGGAGGAGTAAGAATGCCTAATGTTCTGGTTCTACCGGGCGATGGTATAGGAAAAGAAATTACGCCTGAAGCAGTTAAGGTTTTACAAGCTGTCTTAAAAGGTCGATCGACCAGCCTAAATTTTGAAAACGGGTTGATCGGTGGAGCAGCGATTGACGAAGCGGGCAAGGCGTTACCCGATGAAACGCTGGCCGCGGCCCTGACCGCGGATGCGATTCTTATGGGTTCAGTGGGTGGGCCTAAATGGGATACCCTTCCAGCGCAAGAACGCCCAGAATTGGGAGGCCTTCTCAAAATCAGAAAAGCCCTAAGTCTGTACGCTAATATCCGCCCGGTGAAAATGAGTCCCATGTTGGTTGATGCTTCTACGCTTCGACCTGAGGTGGTCAAGGACGTTGATCTCGTCGTTTTGCGAGAATTGACCGGTGGGCTATATTTCGGGGAGAAGGGCAGAAAGACAAACCCGGTAAGCGCGTATGACATTTTGATCTATTCTGAGGAAGAGATCCGTCGCATTGTAGAACTTGGCTTCCAAATGGCTGTCAAGCGAACTGGGAGACTTTGTTCCGTCGATAAAGCGAATGTGCTGGAATCATCCCGTTTCTGGCGTGAGATCACTGTAGAAATTGCTAAGGATTTTCCTAATGTTGAATTAACGCATATGTATGTGGACAATGCGGCAATGCAATTAGTTCTTCGCCCGAATCAATTTGATGTTATTGTTACAGAAAATATGTTTGGAGATATTCTCACGGATTTGGCATCGATGCTGGGAGGATCTATAGGTATGGTCCCCTCGGCCAGCTTAAATGGAAAAAAAGGACTCTATGAGCCCTCCCATGGCTCGGCGCCAGATATTGCAGGGAAGAATATTGCTAATCCTTTGGCGACAATTTTGTCAGCAGCCTTAATGTTACGGTATTCATTTGATTTAGAGGAAGAAGCTCAAATGATCGAGCGGGCGGTTGAAGCAGTCTTAGCAGATGGATTCAGAACTCCGGATTTAGCAAAACCAGGTGATAAAGTATTAGGAACTCGAGAAATGGGAAATGCTATCGTTGAGGCACTAAGTAGAAAATAATTTTCTACTTGAAATTCTTAGATGTGTGCGTTAGAGTATAGTCAACTGCATAAGAAATATTGCATGAGATCGACCCAGTATGGTAAACGGTGATGTTCAGAGAGAAAAACAAGTGCTGAGAGTTTTTTCACACCCGCTATCAGAAACCCAGTCGTGATGCTCTGATGATGAATCAGACGGTTTCCACCGTTATGCGGAATGTTGCGGGAATAAACCCGTGGCATTAAGTTGGCATTGGCAATAAAGGTGGTACCGCGGAAGGCTTCTTTCGTCCCTTAAATAGGGATGAGAGGGGCCCTTTTACGTCAGTGAGAGGAAGTGTCTTAGCACGATCGCACATCCTACGCCGACAGGTATTCCTTTAGGGATCACGGCTTCGGCGATACTAATCCTACGCCGCGAAGTTTTCCTTTTGGGTTAAGCGGCTACGGCGAAACCCTCCACTGGAGGCTTTCGTCACTGGAGACTATCGTGTTCCATCGCTATTCGCTTGAGGATATGGCTAAAACACAAAACTTCTGGGCTTTCTGCATGTGAACAATTGTGTTTCTTAACGCCATATCCTCGGCACTCATTGACGCGACTCCTCTCTACGTGCTCTCTAAGCTAAGAAACTTCCTCTAGCTGGGGTGGACGGAGGTGGGACCCTTGGGAGCTGTTTGCGGCTTGGACGCAAAAGTGCGTGAAAGTGTTGCGAAGGTAAATATAGTAAATAATGGTTAAAAGGTTATGAAAGGATGTTGAGAATGACTCAATCAATTGGTTTTATCGGTGGGGGAAATATTGCGGAGGCCATCATCGGGGGGATTAGGAAAATAGATGGGGGGCGCCAAATCAGAGTAAACGAACTATTTGAGGAACGGCTGCAATATTTGGTAGATAAGTATGGTATTATAGCTTCTGGAGTTCAGGAACTTGTAGAAAACTCAGATGCAGTTATTCTTGCTGTGAAGCCAAAAGATGTTCGTGGAGTGCTTGAGACACTGAGAAATTATACTTTAAAAGACAAATTGATCATCGCGATTGCAGCTGGTGTTCCCTTAAAGCTATTTTACAAGTACCTTCCCGGAATCGCGGTCATTCGGGTAATGCCGAATACTTCAACTGCGGTTCTTCATTCCATGACTGGGCTGGTGCGTGGAGAAAAAGTCACGAAGGAACAGGTCGAGATGGCGGAACAGATTTTTTCGGCTACGGGGAAGACAATGTGGATCCCTGAAGAGAAAATGAATGCACTAATTTCTATCAGTGGAAGCGGACCAGCCTATTTTTACCTATTTGCTGAGAGTTTAATTAAAGCAGGGGTTCACTTAGGGCTTAGCGAAGAGGAGGCAGGGATATTAGTGCTAGAAACCCTAGTAGGTGCGGGAAAAATGATTGCCGAGAGTGATAAATCACCGGGGAGGCTGCGAGAAGAAGTAACCTCTCCCAATGGAACAACCTTTGCAGCGTTAAATGTGTTTTATGACGATCAATTAGCCCTAACCGTACTTAAGGCAACTCAAGCTTGCGCTCAACGCGCTGCAGACCTGGAAGGAGAAAATTCGGAGTGAAAGCACTTGAGGTTCGACGAGTTGTGTTGAAAATAGGGAGCAGCAGTTTAACCCATCCCCAAGGCGGCTTAGATGATCAAGCCATCGCAGAAATTGTGGCCGTTATTGCTACCCTGAAGCAAAAGGGGGTAGAGTGTATTTTGGTTACTTCTGGTGCAGTTGCAGCAGGTATGGGTCAACTTGGGATACACGATCGTCCGCGTGATTTGCCGGGTAAGCAAGCATTTGCAGCAGTTGGGCAGGGAGTGCTTATCGAGAGGTATACCCGAAATCTTGAACGGTATGGAATTGTTGGGGCCCAAATTCTAATGTCTCGTATAGATTTAGCGGAAGCGTCTCGTTATCGAAACACACAAAATACGCTTGAAAAATTATTGCGCTTACAAGTCGTTCCGATTATTAACGAAAACGACACAGTTGCGGTTGAAGAACTCTGTTTTGGGGATAATGATACCCTTTCTGCCTTAGTGGCAGGGCTTATAGACGCGGATCTATTAGTACTTCTGACAGATGTTGATGGTTTGTATTCAAATAATCCAAAAAAGGATCCTTTGGCTCAACTCATTAAAGAAGTTTCTGAAGTATCCGCAGTAGAGTGTATGGCGAGTGGGGCAGGAACGAACATAGGTACCGGTGGAATGGTCACAAAACTGAGGGCAGCCAAAATTGCTACTCGTTTTGGAATTGGTATGCTCCTTTTGAATTTTACCAGGATCAGAGAACTCCTGGACCTGGCAGAGGGCCAGGAGACCGAAGGAACTTATTTCCTGCCAGCAAAGCATCGTCTTGCAGGTCGCAAACGTTGGATCGCTTATGCTGGTTTATCCGAAGGTAGTATTCAAGTTGATAAAGGTGCGGCAAAGGCGCTTATCGAAAAAGGCAAAAGCTTACTCGCCAAAGGGGTCATAACGACTGAAGGGACCTGGGAGCGTAAAGAAATCGTTCGTATTGTCAACATGCTGGGTGAAGAGATTGCCAGGGGGGTTGCTGAGCTGAGCAGTGATGAGGTAGAGAAGGTTAAAGGATTACATTCTGAAATAGTCCTCAAACTTATTCCTGATTTTGAAGGGGAAGAAGTAGTACATCGCGATAATATGACTCTCATGGTGGACGAATAATCCTGCTTAAATTTTACGTCTGATCACTCAGCGAAAGTGAGAAGAAGAAGGTTCAACACTTATTATCGACCAGTATTTCAGTAAAAACTGGTTCGAGGCTCACTCATATAAAATTAAGACAGGTCATTAATGCATCGTCAATTTACTTTATTTAGGTAAGGACTTTCCCGTAAGGCATATACCACAATGGTTAATCATATTGAAGATAACGTACGAGTGGAATTATGTTCCACTCGCTTCTTAATTTTATAGTCAGATTCTTAAAGCAATTCTATTATAACTTAACATTAGTCATACTCCAAAAAGGCAACATACACTAAACTATATTAGGAGGAAGGAAGGGAACATGTTGAGATCATCACGGAATATCCTACTTTCAATTATGACTTGGAATATTTATATTGGTGCGGAGTTCGCCCCTCTTTTTAGAGCTACTTCTAAACAAATCCCCAAACTTGTCACAAAGGTTTTTAGTCAATTTCGCCATCCGATCACGCGGGGATTAATGCAAGATTACAGTTAACAATTGCTTAATATTTTGGCTTAGCAATTTTAATTCTAGCGTAATTCTTTGGAGGAATTCAGTAGCGTCGAGAGAGAAAATGGAATGTTTATGCTATTTTGGGAGGACATAAAGGATATGAAGAAAAAATGTAGAAATGTTAGAGTGAAAGTATGGGAGGATGCAAGTATCTTTCGCGCAAATGACTTGGGATGAGATGACAGTTTTTTAAATTGGAGTGAATAAATTTGTGAATCAAATTAACCGGAGTAAACTTTGGACTAGCGATTTTATTCTTATTATTATAGTATCTACCGGAATAAGTTTTAGTAACTATTTTCTAATGACTACTCTTCCAATTTATGCTCAAGAAATTAGCGGATCAGTAGCATATTCTGGTTTTATGACAGGGGTATACGCTTTAGCTGCTTTAACAGTTCGTCCAATTTCGGGGAAAATAATTGATAAATACGGTAGAAAAAAAGCACTTTTATTTGGCACTTTTTTGTATTCGCTGATCTGTTTGTTTTATAATTTTTCCGCTGTAATTGGTTTATTAATATTTACACGTATATTACATGGTATAGGATTTGGGATTCAAACAACTGCCGGAGGCGCTGTAGCAGCAGACGTGATACCCAAAGCACGCATGACGGAAGGAATAGGATATTTTGGGCTTTATACGACAATCACGACGGCTATAGCACCAGGGATTGCATTTTTTATTATAGGCGATGGACAAATAGAAAAGTTTAGAATGTTATTTATCATATCAGCAGGAATATCTTTAATTAGTATGATCTTTGCTTGCTTTATCAAATATGAATGTAAAGGGAATTTAAATCATGATGATATAACTACTAACGAATACAGAAATGCCATTATTGGAGACGATGTTGCTAATACCCAGACCCTTCCGAAAACTATACTGGGGTTTGAATACGCGGCTTTCCTGCCAGCGGCTGTTATTATGCTGGTATACTTTGGGTATAGTACCATAATGTCGTTTTTAGCACTTTATGCTTTGGAAGAAAAAATAGGTAACATAGGTTCATTTTTTACAGTTATGGCATTTGGACTGTTATTTTCAAGAACGTTTATGGGAAAAGTTGCAGATAACTATGGTCCGAACAAAGTTGTTATTCCGGGAATTATAATACTTGCATCATGCTTTGGAATAATCCCTTTAACACATTCATTATTTGTGTTATTGCTGGTTGCAGGTCCGTTAGGTTTAGCTATGGGATCGGTAGTCCCAGCAGTTAACGTATTAATAATTAATCGATGCTCTCCGCAGCGGAGAGGAACTGCTACGGCAGCATATTTTTCTGCTATTGACATTGGATTGGGTTTCGGATCGATTTTCTCTGGGATTATTGCTACCTATTTTGGGTATGCTTCAGTATTCCTTGGTGCTCTAATTCTTATTTTAATAGCCTTACTGATCTTTGTTTTTGGTTTAGCAAAGATGGATAAGGTTTATTGATCCAAAATAATTATATCTATTATCCACATGGTCACGTGGAGTGCTTTGAGGACATGAATTTGAACCGACTTATTTACTAAGAAGACAAATATCGTTAATATTGAAACCAAAATTGATTTCCGAACCTTCAAATAAGTTCAGTCCATCACAATGATTGGGTGTCAAGATAACTTGAAATGAATATTTAGCGTAAGCTATTTCAATTTGTAGGTAAACACCTGCATTACTTATTTTCTCTATGGTTCCGCACATTACAAAGTCTTTTTCTCGCGTTTCACAGCCGAGTTTAATTTTTTCAGGCCTTACCCCTAAATAATCTTTATTCAAATCCTGTCGATTAATAATTTTTTTAAAGTTGCTATTGTTTTCCTTGATAAAATTTCCTAAACGGAGAGAAAGATTTCAATTTCAATCATCTCGGTAAATGAGCAGGGTCAACTTTAGGCCCATCTTAGGGTACAACTCGAGGCTTTATAGGAATTTACTGGATTGAGTACGGGGGGGGGCTACTCCCACTTGAAGTGGGAGTATTACGATTGAATAAAATAAAGGAATTTAAATAGAACATGTAGAATGTAATAATTATAATAAAAAGATTCTTTATATTATAGAATAATATGTATAAAGAATTAATCGAACTAAGCTAAAGGGGGTTCATTTATTTTGAGTAAAGTGATCGTACTTGGTGGTGGATTCGCGGGACACACCGCAGCACTTTATTTACGAAAACTCTTAAGTCGGGACCACGAGGTTCACGTTATTTCCGGCCAATCCTATTTTCAGTATCATCCATCACTTGTTTGGGTCGGTGTAGGCCATATTTCAGCAGAAGATACTTTTTTTGAACTTGCTCCCGTTTATCAGAAACAAGGGATCAGATTCACAAACAGCGCGGCTGAAGAGATTAATGTTGAAGCACAGAGCGTAATACTAAAGAATCAGGAAGTTTTTCAATATGATTTTTTGATTAACGCAACAGGACCCTATTTAAATTTTGAGGGAACGGAAGGAATGGATCTTGCCACTGGCAACACTCATTCAATTTGCACGGTTTCTCATGCCATCGATACCAAGAAAAGATATCTAGAACTTATTGACAAAATGAGAGAAGGTAAAAAACAAACTATCGTGATTGGCACAGGTCATCCTGCCTCAACCTGTCATGGTGCAGCCTTTGAATATATTCAAAATGTCCATTATGATTTAGTGGCAAAAGGTTTGCGTAATCAATGTGAATTAATTTGGTTCACTAATGAGCCGAAGCTTGGGGATTTTGGAATGGGTGCCTTTGTGTTCAAGGTTGGAGGTAACCTTCGCTACACGAATAATTCCGGAGAAGATCTCAAGTCTCAACTATGCAACCCTGGTGGTTTTTTAAAAGTTGATGGTGATTACACTAGTGCATCTAAAAATTATGATCAGTGGTCCGCGACAAAATTTCAAAAATATTTAGCCAACAACGTAATTTACCAAATTTATCGTTTCGCAGTTATCAACTATACAATGCTACGAACTATTTTTCACAATCATGGTTAGAACTATGATTACGGATTGGGTTAATGATAAACCCTTTTCGAATAGGACCTAGAGAACTACTCAATGTGCTATGGGCTAAGTTTGAAGAAATGACATTTACTTAATTGTAGATGCTTTTTTTACGTATCAGACTCCCATGCCGCTACGCGGCACCACTGATGAATGAAAATTAAGGCAATAAGCAAGAAACTAATTTTTAATTAGCAAAAAGAAGTTAGGAAATGGATCGTCAACATTAAAAAGGTCGTTAAACGCAGAAGCTGGCAGCAACGGATCAAGGAACAAACGGGTCCATGTATCCAGAGTACTACAAGGGCCTTCATGGGAATGAGTACAGAATTACGGACGTCATAGAATGAATTCTTATTTTTCCTGGAATATTTCCACGATCTTAGGAGGAAATCAAGGAAAGATGGGGAAAGTATCCTTTTATATGAAAGATATACATTATAAATTACTGGCGGCGGTAATAGATTATTCTCAAAACCAAAAAAATAAAAATACGTATTAATCTAGGTATCTTTGCTGCCTTTGTAGAAACATTATTGTAAAAAATGTAAAATAAATTTTATATTTAACTATAAATACATTGGCAATACGCCCCGCTGTTCTAAGGGTAGATGTAAATGAGATCGAGAAAGTTCTTCGCATATTAGATTTAAATGTTAACCGAATAGAAGATTGTTTTTGACAGCAAACGCCTCTAACTCGAGTTTGAAGACCTTAACCCGCATAAATTATGCCTTATCCAAATTCAGTAAAGGGCTCTAATATCTTATTACGACAATATACTCATCATAAGTATGATAATATTAAAATGTTTCTTATTGTTATTTTCAAATATTACAAGTTCAATCGGTTTGATTTAGGTTTAGAAATCGAATGTTTCAATTAACTGAATTACGAAAGATTCCTAATGGGTTGTATTTAAAGAGGCAATATTTTCAAGAAGCGTGTGACATCTACAATGCAAAACAACTGAGAAGGTGATAACGTCAGAAATAGTTGAAATTCTCATAAGTCTTATTGCGCCGTCCTAAGCCCCTATACTAGTCGCCGGAAAGGTCAACGTCGGATTTATTATCCTTGGGACGACGCTAATTGCCTAGTAGACAATTACGAAAACTTGTTCTAAGTACTAGACAAATTTAAGAACTAAGTGATATAACGTTGATTACACTAGGAGTGGGATATTCATGCATTTAGAGAAACTAGAATGAATTATAAGGTTCAAAATACTGGAGCAAATAGCCATATTTATTCAGCTGGGGAAAATCAACCGCGAATTCTGCTTCTTAATGATGACCCAGTGCAAATTTTCTTTTTCAAATTTATCATCGAGAAAGAAAATATGATGCATTTTTTAAAAGCGAACAGCCAGATGCAGGCCCTTGAACACTTCTATAAAAGTTACCCTGATTGTGTGATAGTATCCGAAAGCTTTATTTCGAAGTCAGAAATCCATTTATTTAAGGGGTTCGCATATCTTTGCCAAGAGAACTATATTCCTATCTTGATAACTTTAGATAACGACAATTTAGTGCTAAGAAAGGATTACTTAACTTTAGCAGATGATGTTCTAGTTTATTCCGATAATCTAGAAGATTTATTTATTCGTATGATTTATCATTTGAAGAAACGAATTCAAATCATGGATCAGATTTTAATCGATCCTATGACCGGAGTCAAAAATCAGAAATTACTTCAACAGGAAATCCAACGCCAGATCAAAGAAATGGAGCGCTCCTTTGAACGGTTTTCCATGGTTTATGTTCAAGTAGACGATCTCTTTGCCGTCCAAAAAACTTATGGCTATGTTATCGGACATCAGATGGTGAAGGAATTGGGGAGTTTCATCCAAAATAGTATCCGTCCTGCTGATTCTTTATTCCGATGCCAAAATGAGGGATTTGCCCTCGTCCTTCCGAAAACCGTTAAAGAAGATGCTATAAAACTAATGAATCGTTTAGTCAAAAGATTTTGTGAACTTAAATTCCAGACATCTGTTGGAGAGATCAGCATTACTTTTTCCGCAAGAGTCATAGATTATGTGGATTCTTTCGAGTCGGCACAGCAATGTATATCGCGGATGACTTTTATGATGGATCTGGCCGTAGCTAACAGAAAGTCGATTGTAATAGATGGGACAGAGGAAGCTATCTCTTTCACTAAAAAGCTAAAAATTGGAATTATTGATGACGATAGGTTAATTCGTGAACTATTGAAGAATCAATTAAAGGATATAGTAGATTACGAGGTGGATATCAAAGTATTTTCAGATGGTGAGGAGTTTTTTAACGACCCTTGGCATCGTCAAAATGCGCGTTTTCTTCTTATCTTTGACAGAATTATACCAAAGATGAACGGTTTAGAGATTTTGGATAAAATACGAGCGCAATACGACAGACGAAGATATCTATGTTTGATGTTAAGCAGTAAAGATTCCGAAATGGAAATAGCTTTGGCTATGCAAAGGGGAGCCAATGACTATATGATTAAGCCTTTCAGCATGAAGGTGCTTCGTGCTCGAATAAAAAGGCTTATCCGGGGTTCGCTATGATTAGTACATTTTATATAATCCAGGTTACTATTTTCTTCATTCTGCTCCTACTAATAACCTATGTATATTTAATTTGCAGAAGATTTAGGAATTTTCTATATGAAAACCATAAAAGAGCATGGATGGAACAGCATATAGAAGAGATTGAAATGTATTTTATTTCCGGGGAAGGAGTATCCTCCTTTATTCCATTCAAACCTTTTCATTTTGATGTTCTTGAGGATTTCTCTAGTAATTATCTTAGCAACTTTCAGACTGAATCAGATTTTAATCCGGTGAAACCCTTTGTAGAACAATATTTTGTCCCAAGATACAGAAAAAGGCTGTTCCACTCCAGATGGAGTGTTCGTATGAATACTCTATATTTCATTGATCTTTTTAAGATTGATATGATGCAGGATGATTTATTAAAACTTTTAAAGAGCAAGAAATCTTCACCAGAGGAAAGGTACCAGATCTTCCTCATATTGGCTGGTTTCGAATATCCCTATCTTCTGGATCTGATTAAAGTTTCAAAGAGACTTCCTCCTTTTCTGTTTAACGATCTGATGAGCCGATTGATAACTTCCGATAATTTCGAGAGCTACGTACAGAATTTCAATGACTTTTCTTTTGAATGGAAGTTAAGTATTATAGATATATTTGGGAAAAAAAACCTAAGATCGTTGAAGCTTCAAGAATTGCTGGAAGGATTATTGAATGATAATAATCGCGAAATAAGGTTAAAAGCAGCCAAAACGATAGCGAGTCTTGAATATATTAGTTCGCCGGATCTTATTATTCGGATCCTAGATGGGAATTTTCAAAAAAAGGAATGGCAAGATCCACAGTCTATCAATGAAAGAATGATGATGGCTAGACTTATGGGGAGCATTAGGGAAGAAAGGTTTTTGCCATACCTGAAGCTACTTGTGAGTGATAAAGGTTATATCGTAAGATCGGAAGCGGCAAGATCAATACGAAAATATAGGGATGGAAAGAAAATTCTTCTCTCCATCACCACATCGCACCCTGATAATTATGCCAGGAATATAGCGAAAGAATGGGTAGAGAGAAGCATAGATTATGAATAATATATGGAATCTCGTACAATTTTGCTTGAGAATACTGAACCAACTTATTTTCATTTATCTAATGATTATCTGTTTTTTTTATTTAATCCTATTCTTCCTGACATTTAAGCAGTTAAAAAGAGAACGTGGTTTACATAATGTAGAACCCTACAAGAGGATAAGAGACTCCGCCTTTACTCCTCCGATATCTATACTCGTTCCGGCTTATAACGAACAGATGGGTATCATCGGAACGGTACTATCCTTAATCACAGGAAACGGAGGATTGAACTATCCCGAATATGAAGTCATTGTTGTCAATGATGGATCAAATGACGAAACTTTGCAGAAAATGATTGATCGGTTTAAAATGACACCTTTGAAAAACAAAGTGTTCCAAAAGCGCAACGGCATTGAAACCAAGCTGATTAAAATGGTATATTACTCGGAAGTTTTCCCGCAATTAATTCTTATCGACAAAGAAAACGGCGGAAAGTCAGATGCGTTGAACGCGGGTATTAACTTGGCACGATATCCGTATTTTGCTTCTATTGACGGAGACACCATCTTAGAGTCGGATTCTTTTCTAAAGATAATGAAACCAATTATAGAAGCTAACGAGCAAGAGATTTTAGCCGTGGGGGGAAATGTGCTTATTGCGAACGGAAGCACGATTATTCAAGGACAGATGAAGGAGAAGAGGATTTCCCGGAATCCTTGGGTTGTCATGCAAACCATTGAGTATACTCGTGCTTTTCTTATAGGGAGAGTCGGGTTGAGCCGAAAGAACCTCCTCCTTATTATTTCCGGTGCTTTCGGAGTCTTTAATACGGCACGAGTTGTTCAAGCTGGTGGTTATAGGGTGGGAACAGTCGGAGAAGATATGGAACTTGTAGTCCGTCTTCATAAGATGAATATTGAGAATGGATGGGGGGCTAGAATCGACTATGTTGCGGACCCAGTATGTTATACAGAAGCGCCTGAGGAATTGAAAGATTTGAAAAAGCAGCGGATTAGGTGGCATCGCGGTTTATTTGACAGCTTGTGGATTCACCGAAAAATGATTCTTAATCCGAAATACGGAACGATAGGCTTTATTGCTATGCCCTATTTCCTCCTTGTGGAATTATTAGGGCCAGTCGCTGAGGTGGTAGGCTACTTGGTAGTCGTAATTGGTTTAGTCTTCGGTGGCCAACACTATCTCCAACAATCTCTACCTCTTATTTTGTTAATGGTCGCATATGGGTCATTTCTGTCCATGGGAGCTGTTCTTCTTGAGGAATGGAGGCTTGGAGATTTTAAGATATCCGAACTCAATCGGTTATTCTTCTTTGCCTTGTCCGAAACAATTTGGTATCGGCCTGTTATGATCATTTGGCGCGTACAATCCCTCACTTTTGCCATTAGAGGAAAAAAGCAAAGTTGGGGCGAGATGAAAAGAAAGGGTGTTTCGGCATAATAAGTAGGCTCAGGAACCCTATGGTATGACCAAATTTCAAAAATAGAGTATGAACTTTTATTATTATTAGCGACTAATCCTAATATTGTTTTTACAAAGGACAGTTTATTCGATCGTGTTTGGGGGATGGATGCAATGGGGAATGTTGCTACAGTCATTGTTCACATCAACCGCTTAAGGGAAAAAATTGAAGTTGATAGCAGTAATCCCTGCTATATCGAAACTGTTTGGGGCGCGGGCTATCGGTTTAAGGTTTAACCTAACGGTGAAATTATAAATCCTCCTCGCCTTACTCGGCGGGAGGGATTTCTTGAGGTGCAAAGACCTAATGCTGCACTTTTTGTCTCAATTTATTAGGTGCTAACAAAAGTGATATTTTCCAGTATCACCGAGTAATTTTTTCTTTGAATTAGATAATCCAATTTCGTGCCTTGACAAGTGGGGGACTTAAATATAATCTGAATAAATACATAAGAAAAAGGTCAGTCAGTTACTAAAAAAAGGGGAAGTAAGGAAGATGAATGTTACAGAAATATCAGTTAAAAGACCAGCTGCTATGTGGATGGTTGTCATCCTATTAGTGGCGTTAGGTGTAATAGGCTACAATAACATGGGAGCCAATTTACTGCCTTCGATGAATATTCCCATATTATCAATCACAACAACCTATAATGGCGCAAGTGCCGAGGACATTCGAAAAGATATCATCAAACCGATTGAAGATGCTGTTTCAGGTATAAGTGGAGTAGACACGATTAACTCTACTGCCAAAGAGGGCTATGGGACAGTCACAGTTACTTTTAAAATGTCTGCTGACATAAATACTGCCTACTTGGATGTCCAGAAAGCAATTGATACTACGTCAAATATCCTTCCTGCAAATGCTGGTAAACCTGTGTTATATAAAATGGATACCAACGCAATTCCAATTTTGCTGCTTTCGATTAAAGGGGATAGTGTTGGTACTGATGAACTTTACAATGAAGCAGATATCATCAAACAAGATATTGAAAAGATTCCGGGAGTCGGTAATATTAATGTTAGCGGTGGAAGCAAGAAAGAATTAATGATTAAGCTTGACAAAGCTGCTATGGAATATTACGGCATAGGTGTTAACACTTTAATAGGTAAATTTAATTCCGTAAATACAAATATACCTGCAGGAGAAATAAAACAGGATAATGTCAATCAATCAGTTAGAGTAATTGGGCAATTCCAAAAGATCGAGGATGCCCAAAATATGATGATTCCGACAGCTAATGGAGGAACTGTACGGCTTGGCAATATTGCCCAGATTAGCCTGGAAGAGCCAGATGCTACTTCTTTATCAAGATTCAATGGAGGGGAAACCATAACCTTAGTCGTAGGTAAACAAAGTGATGCCAATGTGGTCGAAGTAGCTAAAAGTGTTAAAAAAGAATTAGAAACCATAAAAAAGACAATTCCTAGTGGAATGCAAATGGAGATAGCATTCGATACAACCACGTTCATCACGAATTCCTTAACAGAGGTAAAAAATAATCTCTTTGAAGGGATTATTGTCACTGCTTTAGTGTTATATGCATTTTTCCGCAGTTTCAGATCTTCTTTCGTAGTTTTAATTGCTATACCTACATCGTTGATTGCAACCTTTTTTATGATGTATAAACTTAATTTTACGTTGAATATGATGTCCCTGATGGGATTATCGTTGGTTGTTGGTACGTTGGTTGATGATTCTATTGTTGTTATTGAAAGCATTCAAAGGCATCTGGCTAAGGGTAAAGGCCTGATCAAAGCAGCAATTGACGGTCGAATGGAAGTAGGTATGGCCGCCGTGGCTATTAGTCTCTGCGATATTGTTGTCTTTGCTCCGGTATCCATGATGTCCGGGATGATTGGCCAGTATTTTAGAGAATTTGGTTTGACGATCGTTGTAGCTACGATGTTTTCCCTGCTGGTATCATTTACGATTACGCCGATGCTTTCATCAAGACTCTTAAAAACAGAAAAGAAACAGGTCATTCCTGAATATAAAAAAGAAGGTCTTTTTGCTAAAGTTACGAAAAAATATCGGGAGACTCTCATATGGTCACTTGAACACAGGAAAAGAGTACTAATTTTTGTCATGGCAGGTATTTTCTTAAGTATTGCTCTTGTTCCTATGGGAGCCTTAAAAACAGAATTTGTACCAACAGCAGACCAAAGCAGTTTCACTGTTAATATTGCACTTGCCCCTGGTTCGACCTTAAAGCAGACTAGTGACAAGGTCGCTTTGCTGGAAAGTTATTTGCATGATACAAAAGAAGTAAAAAGCTACTTTGCAATGATCGGCCAAAGTGGGCAAACAAGCAAAGACAAATCGGTTGCCCAAATTTATGTCAATCTGGTTCCAAAAAGCGAACGTAAAAAAAGCCAGAGTCAAGTTGCAAGCGAGGTTCGCAGCTTTGGTAACAGCATGACCGGGGTGGATTTCAACGTAGCAGAATCTCAATCTGGAGGAGGTTCTTCGAAGCCTGTTTCGATCAGTATTAAAGGAAGTAACCAGGCTACACTCGAAACTTTGTCCAAACAGGTAGAAAATGTTCTCAAGACAGTTCCAGGTGTCACAGATATTAGTAATACTGCGGATGTAAAAAGCAGTGAGTTAAGAGTTACAATGGATAGTCTTGCTGCTGTACAGGCAGGGATTTCCACCTCGGATGTAGGAAGTACGATCAGAATGGCGTTACAGGGCGCAAACGCAGGAGTATATAGATCCAATGATTCGGAAAATAACATTACGCTTAAATTTATGGATGGACAGATAAAAAATGCCGAGGATATTAAATCCATAAAAATCATGAATCAAGCAGGAAAGCTAATACCTTTAAGTCAGGTTGCTACAGTGGTTAGAGCAGAGAATCAACCATCGTTATCTAGAGAAGATAAACAGGACGTTATTACGATCGGAGCCAATCTCCAGGGACGGGTGCTTGGTGAGGTTACTAATGATATTCAAGTTAAAATGAAAACTGTTACTTTGCCTTCAGGGTACAGTATAAGTTTTGGTGCAACTCAAAAGAATATGGCCGATTCATTTGCTTCACTTGGTTTGGCGTTAGGTGCGTCTTTAGCGCTAGTATATATGATCTTAGTAGTGCTTTATGAGTCGTTTTTGACACCGGCGATAAGAATGATTTCACTTCCATGTGCGATCATTGGAGCTCTTCCTTTCTTGGCTTTAACCGGACAAACGTTAAATATGATGTCGTTTATTGGTTTAATTATGCTGGAAGGACTTTCCTCGAAAAATGGTACGTTGTTAATAGACTATACAAATACTTTGATGGATGAAGGTATGAGCTTAAAAGAGGCTTTGATTGAATCAGGGACCACAAGGTTAAGACCTATTATCATGACTAGTGCAACGATGATTGTTTCCATGCTTCCGGTCGCTCTTGCAATGGGTGAAGGAAGTGAGATGAAAAAGAGTATGGCAATCGTAATCATCGGGGGAATGGTCATGTCAACATTACTTTCACCTATTGTTTTGCCTGTAGTTTATACATTAATGGATGATTTAACAAAACGTATTTCGAAGAAAAGAAAAACAAAAAATGCCGGGGAGGTTCAGCAAATTGAAATTGGATCTTAGCAGTATTGGAAAGTTTAGTTTTAAAGGGACCATGCAACATGTTTTTAAGAAAAGAAATGTAATTATTGGCTTACTCTTAGTAGTTGTTGCTTTTGGAGGCTTCAAGGTTCTTAATCATAAAAAAGTTGAAGTCCAAGCTACAATAAAAAATGTAAAAACACAAAAGGTTGCGATTGGTTCTTTGTCGACCTTAGTAGACTATGCAAGTAAATTTGATCCTGTCCAGGAAGTACAGGTTTTCCCCAAGACAGGAGGAAAAGTTTCTAGTTTAAATGTTGATATAGGTGATAAAGTTACAAGCGGACAGGTGCTATTCACCTTAGATACGGCAGAACTTCAGGCTCAGCTGCAAATACAACAGGCGGCATTAGCCGCCTCACAGGCAAATCTATCAAGAACAAGCTTAACTTCAGAACAAACCTTAAATAAATCACAAATAACCTATAATGACGCCAAAGACAATTACGAAAAGACAAAAACTCTATATGATGTTGGAGCAGTTTCCAAACAGGAATTAGACAGTGCCAAAACCAAATATGATAATGCCGATATTGATCTAAAAGCGGCTCAAAAAGATTTAGCAACGGTAGCAGCAGAAGCACAAGTAGAACAAGCTAGGGCAAGTGTGAATTCTGCTCAGATTCAGCTTAATAATGTAACTGTAGTATCCCCTATTTCGGGAATAGTATCGGCTAAAGATGTTAAAGTTGGAGGAATCGCCAGTAGCCAATCAGGTTCAGTTACTGTTATTGATTCCAGTAGTATGATCGCGGAAATTAGTGTTCCGGATATTGTAATTGGCAAAATCCAGGTTGGACAAACAGTGCCTGTGAGCATAAATGCAATAAAAGATAAAAGTCTTTCGGGGGCCATCGATAGGATTAGTCCTAACACAAATTCAAAAGACAATTCATATTTGGTGAAAGTAAAAATTGATAACTCACAGCATGATTTAATCGCAGGTATGTTTATCAAAATATTGCTACCTGCTGAAAATAGAAATAATATATTAATGGTTCCAAATCAAGCAATTAGAATGGAGAACAATGTAAATTATCTCTATGTAGTTATAAATGGGATTGTCAAAAAAGTGGCGGTTACAGTTGGTATTTCTAACAATGTAAATACCGAAGTAGCCGGAAATATCACTGAAGGTACGGATATTATTCTTGAAGGACAGAGTTTCTTAAATGAGGGAGAAAAGGTTAATATTGTTCAATAGTGTACTCCTAAAAAAAGGGGCTGTCTTTGGGACATCCCCTTTTTTTAGGACAATTATTTATTAGTAAGCGAAAGCATGCATTTCCTTGAAGCGGTAGCAACTTTGAAAAATTGCTAAGATTCTTAGGCAAAAGTCGTGCACAGAAAAAATTTGTCCCACCATAAAATGAATATGGATAAATATGGGATAGAAAGGATGTCTTTGATGTACTATATAGTTCAACCAGGAAATTCTCTGCACAATATTGCTATGCAGTATAATACAACGGTTAGACATTTGATGAATTTAAATCCTCGAATCAGCAATCCTAATAAAATTCATGTTGGTGAAAGAATTGAAGTTGGTAATCTATGGAGTGGTCTCAATCCATGGTGGGGAAATGAATACCAGAGGGGTCAGGAAGAATATCGAAGGGGCCGGGCGGAATATCAAAGGGGCCGTGAGGAATACTTGAAAAACCGTGGTCGGTAAAAGGATTAGAATTAGTGGTAATCAATCATCTCAGGTAATTCGGTTGAATATAAAAGACCAGGCATCTAGCCTGGTCAGAAATTTAATGTATTGATTGATTAATCTTATAAGCTTCTATCGCTTCGATAAGCATTTCTTCCCAAGAACAGAAATTAGTAGTATTTGCAACATGAGCATCGATGTCTTCATCTGAGATAGCCTCATAGTCTTCTTCTGAATTTACTTCAAATCCACCTGATGTTAGCAGTTCTTCGATGGATTCAAACTGCGTATATAGTCGCATAAATTCAGATGTAAAAAGTTCGGTAAAAGTAATTGGATGATCTTCTGAGTGCTTTACCGCTTTCTGTGGGCAATTGGATTCACCTTCAAAATTGTCGATACCCTTTATTATCTCTTCCATAATTTTCAACTCCTGCGTTATTGGTAATTCTGATTTACAGAATCCTCGGGTTTATGAAACAAGGCTTGCTTTTTGACTTTACTATTATATACATTTAGACACGCTTTAATCGGCTGTTTGTAGTTAATTCTTTGTGCGTATCCATGAAAATGGTTAAGCTCCCGTTAAGTCAGTCAATACCGGTTATGGTTGTTGATTTTTCAATCGTTGGAGGAAATCCAGGAGAGATGTGGAAAGTATATAAACAGATTAAGGAGTGATTATGAGTGAAAATTACTGTAATAGGAGCAGGGGCGGTTGGAGGATATTTTGGCGGCAGGTTAGCAGAGTCTGGGCTTAACGTAAGTTTTCTAGTACGGTCGAACAGGGCGAAGCAATTGACCAATTCTGGTCTGGGAATCAAAAGTCCTTTCGGGGATTTGACTCTCCATCCTCAAATAGTTCAGGATGTCAAGGAAATCAAGGGTTGTGATTTAGTCATTCTCAGCGTCAAAAACTATCAACTAGAGGGGGCATTGACCCAAATTAAGCCGCTAGTTAATTTGGGTGCTAAGGTATTGCCTTTATTAAATGGTGTTGAGCATTTTGAGCTTCTAGCTAAAGAATTTGGTCCCGATAATGTTCTGGGCGGCTTGTGCAAATTAATTTCAACTGTCGATACCGAGGGTGTGATCCATCACACTAGTGGGATACACGAAATCATCTTTGGAGCACTGCAACCCTCTCAGACCGATTTCTGCCTTGGAATGAAGCAATCATTAGGAAATTCTATCCTAAAGATCACTTTTAGCAATACCATAAAGGTTGATATTTGGATGAAGTATGCTTTTATAACAGCATTTTCAGGGATTACGACAGCAAGCCGTCTGACTATTGACCTGGTCGCAGAGAATGATGCTACGAAGGAAGTTTTTTCACGTTCACTACAAGAAATGTGGACCTTAGCTAGAGAAAGCGGAGTTATGTTGCCCGATGATTTTGTGCAACAAAATGTACGGAGCATTTCAAAGTATCCTGAAGGTTCCACCTCTTCGATGCACCAGGATTTTCGTAAGGGTCTGCCTCTGGAGGTTGAAAGTCTCCAAGGTGCAGCGATTCGACTTAGTGCCAAACACGGTTTGGAGGTTCCCACAGTTCGCACCCTTTACGGGTTATTAAAGCCCTTTGAAGGGAAAGTCTAACTCAATTCAAATGGAGCATTGCTTCTTCTTTGCCTAATCGCAATAGAATAAGAAGAATTGCTGCGAAATGAGGAATGAGGAATGAGGAATGAGGAATGAGGAATGAGGAATGAGGA